>NZ_JBDGDM010000024.1:0-64929 GCF_040908885.1 Ruminococcus sp. RTP21358st1_G6_RTP21358_211008 | reverse complement strand
CCACTGCTTTTTATTAAAGTGTAAAGAAAAACTGCGCCATAGCCTTGGCAGGCCATCGCGCAGCGATTTTGTTCAACTGGAATTTATTTGGAAGATTTTATTATCCATTCATCAAGAAATTTCATTTGTTCATCCGTATGAAACCAATGCTCTCCATTTTTCATAATAGAAAGTGTTGAATTAGTCCTCTGTACAAATTCAAATATCGTTCCATAAGCGGTAAGATTATCTTTTTCACCATACAAAATGTGCGTTGGGATTTCCCATATAATAGGATTTTCTCTTGCATAGCAAAGATAATCCCATGAAAGAGTCTCTCCAAAGGTTGTCTGAATTTCTTTTTTCTCTTTGAGTTCATCCTCTGTAACATTTGCCCAAATCATCATATCAGCAATAAGCCTTTCCATATCTACAACGGGCGAAATAAAATATGCTTTCTCTATTTGCTGATTTGATAAGGCATTGATAGCAAAATACGCTCCAATGCTATTGGCAATTACTTCAACAGTCTTGTAGTTTCTATAAATTGAATTAAAAAGTAATGGAAATTCTTCTTTTGCTTCCCATGGAAACTGTGCAATATAGTCGAGACCAATCACATCACAATTACTAAAGAGCGGTTTGTAATGAATAGCTTCTTCAGCATTACCACCTTTTCCATGTATATAAATAACTGCTTTATCCACAATAGTTATCCTCCACAAATTCAAATTTAATAGCGCAAAAGGAAATATATGACATACACCCAACTAAGTAATCCATGAAAAATCGCCCAGCCGACAGACTTCCACGTTGTATAACTAATAACCATAGCTAATGCACTTCCAAAAGTTATTCCTGATTTTACCGTTTTCTTGACAGTCATTGATTTATTATCTTCCATGTTTGTTTCCTCCACAAAATACCGATTTGCACTTCAAATCGTTTTCTTTATTCTATCATAGCATCCATTATTCCGCCATCAGTCTTTCCAGGTATCCATGACAATGATAAACTGGCCTGCTCCTGGCAATTCTTGCAGCATTTCATCAAGAGTTTTCTGTTTCACATATTTCTGCACATACACCCAACAGGCAACGCTACTGGCTTCTGATACAATGTCAGCTATGGTTTTGCGCATAAGCTCTTCAAATTCAGCAATTTCTTCTTTTGGGACAACATCATACAGTGTTGGTGCCTGATGACTTAATTTTACTCCATTTTCATTTGCATCTTTAAGCAGATTCTTAACTTTTTCTCTCGAGTTCTCCGGTACTTTCATGTACTCCCAGATAAATGCTACCACATCAGACGGTGTGTCTTTTTTGATTGGTGGTAATTGTATAAAATCATTCTTTTCACTCATTTTCATATCCTCCTCAAGATAAAATAAAATCAATAATAGATGCGAAAGCGATAAGACCCCTTGAAGACGACGAGGTAGATAGGTCAGAGGTGGAAGCACAGCAATGTGTGGAGCTGACTGATACTAATAGGTCGAAGGCTTAACCAAGCCAAAAGCACTTGACAATTGGCAAGTCGAAGACGAAGACAGAGTCTAGTGCGTTGGTTGTTCTGTGAGCGAAGCGAACAGAACTTCCATAACAAGGCAGTCTGGGTAGAAAGATTCGGATGGAAGAAATAAATTTCTGTGTGTGGTTTTGAAGGTATATGAGATAAGAGCCAGGAGCAAAAGCTTCTGGTTTTTTTATTGTCTGGATACAAAAGTTTCTCAAAATCTGTTATAGTAAAAAAAGAAAAGCGGAGGAGGGGAATATGGTGACAATCAAGGAAATTGCAGAGGAACTGGGAGTCAGTACAACTACCGTTTCTAATGTGATCCATGGGAAAACAAGAAAAATGTCAGCAGAAACGAGAAAAAAGATCGAGGAAGCGTTGGTACGTTATCACTATGTTGCCGATTACAGAACGGAAAAAGAGACAGAAGAATTAAAATTTATTCTGGTAAGCTTTTGTCTTGGAACGAAAGAAAATATTCTCATGGATCCTTTTTGTGGAGAAATGCTTGGAACGATTGAAAAAGAACTTCATCTTTATCACAGAAATGTGTGGTACGATTCTTCTTTAAATGAAGACGAACTGATTCGGAAAAGTCAGGCTTTTCAGGTAGAAGGAGTACTGGTTTTGGGACAGAATCCAAAGACCTGTGAGTACTTGTCAAAATGTATGCCAAAACCGGTGGTCTTTATTGATTCAGAGGAAGGGGATTATGATAATGTCAGCGGTCAGAGTGTGGATGGTGCCAGAAGCATGGCAGAGTATCTGCTCAGTCAAGGACATGAAAAAATCGCTTTTTTCTGTGACGAACGGATGGATTATGGAAGTACGAAAGAAAAGCTGCAAGGAGTAAGAGAGGCTTTAGAAGCTGTGGGGAAAAAACTTGAGGAGAAAGATATTTTTGTGGTGCCGGAGGAGCGGCTTCTGCGTTCAGAAATTTTCAGAAGCTTTGTTCCAAGAGCAAAAAAACAGGAATATACGGTAGCTTTTTTCTGCTCGGATTACTATGCCTGTGAGGCTATGGATGTATTCTCTGCGCAGGGATTAAAACTTCCGGAAGAACTTTCTGTGACAGGTTTTGATGATAATCCTCTTGCAAAACTTGTGACGCCCAGGCTGACAACCATCCGTCAGTATCCTTCTCTTCGAGCGAAGGAAGCGGTAAAACTTCTTATGAAAAGGATACGGGGAGAAGCAGTAGCCGTACATAGTTATAGTTTTCCGCTGGAACTGATCGTGAGGGAGAGTGTGAAAAACAGAAACTTTGGGCAGAAGTAACAAAAAGTGGTTTTCATTTTTGTTAAAAGATCTGGTTTTGGAAATAACCGGTTGAATAACCGGAAACAACCATTTAGGCTATATCTCAGCAAAAGAAATTTCCAAGGAGGTTATTCAAATGAAAAAGAAACTGATTTGTGCGTTGATGACAGCTGCAATGGCTGGTTCTCTCGTATCTGGTCTGACTGTGTCTGCAGATTCTGACAGCCAGGTAACGATTTCCCTTTACACCACACTGCCCAACAAGGATGCTCAGTTTGAGCAGTTATGTGAGGAATTTATGGAGGAAAATCCGGATATCAAGGTCAACTATATTGCCTATGACAGCAGTGAGAAACAGAAATGGATGACTCTTTACGCAAGCGGCGATGCGCCAACCATTTCCATCATGGATCCGGTCGATATCCAGCAAAATATTGAGAATATGGCAGCATATGATCTGACAGAAGATTCCTGGATCACGGATCAGGTAGATGAATCCTATCTCGATGTGTTTAAAGGTGAAGACGGAGAACTTTATGCAGTTCCCAACTGTGTGACAGCCATGGGTATCGTTTATAACAAAACCGTCATCGAGAAAGCTACCGGTGAGACTTTCGATCCTTCTACGATCAAGAGTAATGCAGACCTTGAGGCTCTCTGTGAGAAAATTCAGGCAGGCGGCGTGGCTCCGATCATGTTTACCGGTGTGGACTGGTCTTTGGGATCTCACTATCTCAGCCAGGTATTTTCCGGTATTCAGGGAGATACGGAAGCACAGCAGAATTTCATCAACAGTCTGAAGGATGGTTCCGCAGAACTGAAGAGCAACGATGCCTGGAACAGCGTGATGGACACCTTTGATATTATTGCAAAATACAATTATAATGCCAATGACCCGCTGGTTGGAAACACAGATATTGATGGTCAGGCCATTGCAAAAGGTGACGTTGCCATGTGGTTTATGGGTGACTGGGCATGGAATTATATAAAAGATTCTGCTTCCGCAGATGACGAATTCGGTTTAATGCCCTGTCCGCTGACCGGAAAGGAAGAGGATGCGGTAAATACAGAACTTGGCGTTTTCTGTTCCAAAGGTTACTGCATTGATGCAAGCCAGAATTCAGAGGAACAGCAGGAAGCAGGAAAGAAACTGGTAGAATTTTTCTGTGTGGAGAAAGCACAGGAGATGTCCGATCTTCTGGATATGGCATTGCCGTTCAGTAAAGTGGATGTTTCTTATGATAATCCGCTGGTTGCTTCTACTCAGGATTATATTGCAAACGGAGCAGTATCCAGTACCTATGCATTCAGCCGTCTCCTGCCGTCAGATTTCTGGTCAGAAAACGGAGCCGTTATGCAGCAGTATCTTACCGGTATGATGGATCGGGATACAGCAGCTGATGCAATCCAGACCTATTGGCAGAATCAGAAATAAGAGACAGGCAGGAAAAGGAGAAAAACATGCTTCAGTTTACTAATAGCCTGGATTCACTGATGCTTCAGAAAAAGGGAAAGAGCCGTTGTATCAATCAGGAAAATCCGAAAGGTGAAAAGGGAAAAGGCGGAATGGCAGCAGGAAGCCTCGGCGCAGGCAGAAAAGGCTCTCCCTGCATGCAGAAGATCATTCCAGGAGAAACAAGAGTATTGGCTGAAATGGAAGGACCGGGTGTGATACAGCATATCTGGATGACTGTGACAGACCGTACGGAAAAAGATTATTACGTGTTGCGTGATCTGGTTTTGAGGATTTACTGGGACGATGAAGAAGAACCGTCTGTGGAAAGTCCATTGGGAGATTTTTTCTGCTGTGGGTTTGCAAGAGAATGTCTGGTAAATTCGCTCCCGATCGTGGTGAATCCTTCCAGAGGCTTCAATAGTTATTTTCAGATGCCTTTCCGAAAAAAAGCCCGTATTACATTGGAAAACCAGCATGAAGCAGAAGTACCGGCATTTTTCTATCAGGTTGATTATACTCTTTATGATGAGCTTCCGGAGGATATGGCTTATTTCCATGCACAATGGAGACGGGAGCGTCTGACGGAGCTGAAGAAGGACTATACGATTCTGGATGGCGTAAAAGGAAAAGGTCATTACGTTGGTACCTACCTGGCCATTGCAGCCCTGGAACGTTACTGGTGGGGCGAGGGAGAATTAAAGGTTTATCTGGATGGTGATGAAGAATATCCGACCATCTGTGGTACGGGAACAGAGGATTATTTTGGCGGCGCCTGGAGCTTTACAAGAACAGAAAATGGCGTGGCCAAGGAACAGACGTATTGCACACCTTTTATGGGATATCCCTATTATTCCAGAGAAGACGACACAGTCTATAATCCCTATCATATGAATGATACACCAACGGAACGTGGTTTTTACCGTTGGCACATTTTGGATCCGATTCTTTTTGACGAAGACATCCGTGTGACGATCCAGCAGATCGGTGTCTGCCACAAAGGTCTCTTTGAACGGCAGGACGATGTATCCAGTGTTGCTTACTGGTACCAGTCAGAGCCGCATCAGCCTTTTCCGAAATTGTTATCCAAAGAAGAGCGCTGGCCGAGATAAGAATTGATCAGAGATGAAAAAGAGCAGGAACTTTTCCGGGAAAAAGTTTCTGCTCTTTTTCTGTGAATGCAGGCGAAGATATTTGGATTTGATTTTAAATACTTGCAAAATCTCGCAATACATGGTAATATAGACTATCATTTCAAAGTCAATCTTTACTTATCTTTTTTATTCATCTATATCATCTTTATATCTTTATAATCCAAACAATACCACACATTCAAATGAATCGTTACACCATTTTTTAAGAAAGGGGTATTTCTATGTATTTATTTTTAGCAGGAAAAGTAGAAAAAGGGGGGATTCTATGCAGATTTATTCTGCAATGATTCCGGTGAAGGAAACATTTTCAAAGAAAGAATTTGTGCGGCTGCTCTTGGAGTGGAATCAGGGAAGTCCGCATGACAGGATGAAGGGAGTGCGCTGGCAGGAGGAACAAAGACTGCTGGCAGTGGAAGACCTTCCGGAAAAGCGGATAATCGCGGCAAGATTTCAGAAAACAGACAGTTATGGAATGATCTGGACGTCTGATCTTGTCCTGAATCTGGAAGAAAAGAGACTTTCTGTCAGGCTGGATCAGGAAGTGACAGAACAGACAAGCTCATTTTTTTACCGTTTTTCTCCCCCATATTTTATCAGACTGGTGATACGGAAGGGGTACGCTGGAATTGATGGGAGGCTGCCTGTTACAGGGAAGCCCGTATCTTTGGGAATCGGAGAAAAAGAACTGGCAGAAAGGGTACTCCTTGGAAAAGAGCACTTTCAGCTGCCGATCGTCTATCTGACAAAAAAATGGGACGGCTGTTACCCTCTGAATGCCGAGCTGCTTTCGGAGCAGCTTCAGGGAACGGCTCATGTATTGAAAGAAACGACGCCGGAGCTTGGGAAGCTTCTGAGAAAAAAATGTAACGGGGAAAATCCGCATCATGGAGCCATTGGAATTTATTATCCCTGTGTCTCTGCAGAAAATAAAAAGATCCATTTTGAACCATATACGGAAGAAATTTTGTTACAAAAAATTGTCAATATGATCTATCGGTATGAGAACCAGCAGACAGTAAGATGAATCGTCCGAAAATGCCCTTTTGTTGGCATTACTTCCAATGACACCATACTTTGCCGTATAAGCATCATAAACTTCATTTAAACGTTTCTGAAGAGCAGCAATATCCTCATCACTGGAATATTCATCCATCTGCAGGGCAATCAATTCTCTTATGGTATCTCTGACACCAATCATTCCTTTTACACGCTCTGCTGTCATTGCCGGCATTTTAACCGGATTCATAAGGGAATTGATCCGATAATAGATCTGATCATCAACCACTGTAAAGCTGTAATTTCTTACGTTCGGATCAGCCGGGATACTTTCTATCATTTCATCCAGTTCCGATTCCCGGTCAAGTGCAGGTGTCATAGTTCCCTGAATATGTTTGATTGCTTCTGACAGCTGAATTTCCAGATCTGCTTCTTCTATCGGTGAACAGGTTGTTTCTATACCATATGGACCTGAAACCTCTTCCATTTTTCCAAGAATCATTTCCGGATGCTCTGCAAAATATTGATTTACCTTTATTCCGTTTGCGTCACTACCAAGCTGAACCCATTCCGGCTCTTCATGGGAAATACTTTCTCTCTTCTGAAAAAACAGGATGTCCGCCGTTACTTCTGTTCCTGCATTGGCTGAAAATGCGGTATTGGGAAGTCTGATTGCCCCAAGCAGTTCTGCCCGCTCAGCAAGATATCTTCTCACTTCCGGTGATGCTTTGTCCATCGTTCCTTTTGTGGTAATCAGTGCAGTTACACCACCCGGTCGAAGTTGATCTAAGGATTTTGCGAGGAAATAATCATGAATAAAGAAATTGTACTTTTCATACTGCCTGTCATTTACTTTATAGGCTCCGAAAGGTACGTTTCCGATTACCACGTTAAAAAAGTCATTCGGGTAATCTGTTTTCTCAAATCCTTTAATCTGGATATTGGCATCTGGATATAACAGACTGGCGATTCTTCCGGGGTTAGTACTGTCTTCAGTTCCAGATATTCGGTTTCCCAGGCAGGCTTGCTTTCGTCAAAAGCATCTGACAATCCGCCCCAACCAACATACCGGGATAAAATCTCCTGTTCTTCTGCTGTTGCATGACGGTTTTCACTTTCGCATTTTTTAAGCAACTGAATAGCCATGATGTTTGCACGGAATTTTTCTTTTGCAGTCCCCCGCCCAAGAGCATCGTCTGTAATGTGAAAATTAACCACCTGTATTGGTTCTGATATTTCTGAATCCTCTTGAGCAGGCAATTCGTTTGTCATTGCCTGCTGATCAGGAAATAATGGTTCTTCCGTTTCTGCATCTTCTGGCAATTCAACATCCGGTAACTGGCTCTGAAGCTCCTGCATATCTGCCAACTGCTGTGCCTCTTCTCTTTCCTGATATCTTTCCTCCATTTCTTATCTGTAACAGAAAAAGCCTGTCCAGATAGATTTCTTTTTGAAATCTGATCCAAACAGGCTTACTGTTGACCTTAGTTTTCACTAAGCAAAGATTTTATTGTATTCACACCTAATAACTTACCGCCGGATATTTCCCTTCCTCTTTTTTCTTATCTGAGCTTGAATTTACATCCACTTTCTCAAATAAACAGCTGGCTTTTCTCTTTTATTAGAATTTCGATTTATTTCCAGCTATTATACCAGCAATGCGTTTTATTAGACAGCGGCTAATAGGATTCTTTCCGTATTAGCTGATATTCCATTCCATTTTCCCTCTGAAAAAACAAAAAAGCGGAAATTATATTAGAAATTTTTCTAATACATTCCGCTTTTGATAGGACGTCCCGTGCGGGAATCGAACCCACATCTAGTGCTTAGGAGCAACTTTTATGCAGGTTCAGACTAGTCCAACAGAGACAACCTATTCATTTATAAGTCCAGTAAAAAAGCGCCTTCCCGGACTATTTCTGTTCATATAAGATCATTGAAAATTATTCCGGATTTTTACATTTTCTGAGAAAATGATTGTACGCTTCTAATATAAAGCGCCAACTCCATCTATAATTTTTCAAATCATAAAATCCAACTATCCTGCCCATTTAAAAGCGGGAAATGAAATGTATGATACACTATTTTCTTTGTCAGATTTCTTCTAAATTATACATCAGATACCGCCATTTACGCAAGATGCTTTGACCACTATTTTACCTCTTTTTTCTCACATGCTCTGATTTGATCTCATAAATAAAACCGGCAGAGAATTTGCTCTCCACCGGTCTGCTTTTATCCTAATTATGTTCCCCTTGCATTGATTTTGCTAATGATGTCAGCAACACAGCCATTTCCGGATTGCTGAGAACTTTTGCAAGTAACTCTGCGTCCACTCCTTCTGGAACTTCCATCATCGTCCTCTTTTCTGTATCATGGATCTGCGGATTCAGATTCTTCCTGTTATAAAAGGAATCTTCCAACAGTGTCGCATTGCGCCGTCTGTCTTCATCTATGATATGCGAATATACTTCTGTAACCATATCTGCCTGTGCATGACCAGAATCTCCCTGTACCGCCTTTATATCACCGCCGTTCAGCTTAAGCTTATAGGTAACACTCATATGCCGGAAACTGTGAAACACAATCTGTGGTAAATCATGTTGTTTAATCAGCTTATTCAGGGAATCTCTAATATACGCACCTCCCCTTGGAAGTCCATATTCAGTAGCAAGGATAAGGCCATAGTCCTGGTATTCATCCTGCAAAATATCCTTTATCTCCTCCTGCTGTGCTTTCCATGCAATCAGTTCTTCAGCTACGCTCCTGGGTAAAAACACTTTCCGCACGCTGCTTTCTGTTTTTGGTGTTTTCATAATGCGTACCGTCTTATTCGTTTTCCGCTCCTCTGGAAATATGACGATCACATCTTTCTGGTCTAATTCCTCTAACGCTTTTTTGCTGACCCTCTGTACTTCCTTATTTACATAAAGATACGCCCTGTTTTCTTTAATCGCTTCTTCCGATATATCCACGCAATCCCAGGTAAGCCCCAGCAGTTCCCCTATTCGAAGAGAGCCTGCAAAGGCAAGGTTCATACACAATTTCAGGCACTCATTTTCGCACACATCCAGAGCATATGCAAAGGTCTCTGCATCCCATATTACCCTTTTCTCTGATTTATGCTTTGGTACCGTTGCTTTAAATGCTGGATTCTTCTCCATGATATCCCACTTCACAGCCTGATTAAAACAACTCTTTAGCAACTTATGTACATCACGGATTACACTGGTAGATACGAACTCGCTTCTGACATTTCCGTTCAAGTCTGGAACGGATGGCGTCTTTGTCAGCGTCTTATAGTAAAGCTCCAGGAATCTGGTATTGATATCCGTCAGTGGAGTTTTCCCAATGATAGGCAATATATAATTCTTCAGCAATGACATATTCCCGTCATAGGTAGACAATGCCCACCTGTCTTTTCCATACAGTTCTACATACTCATTTATCAGATCCTGCAACGTCTTACAGTTCGATACGATGATACCGCCTTTTTTCTCTTTCAGTTCGATTTCTGCTTTTCTGATTTTAGCTGCGTTCTTTGTATCATACGTTTCCCATTTCTGTTTCCGTTTTCCCTCTATATCTTTACAGTAATATACAACACAATATTTGTTATTTTTCTTCTGTATCGAAGCCATGCTATACCACCCCCTTTTCCTTCCGCTTCAATAACCACTGTCCAAATGCTCCTCTTGGAATACGAATGATCTTTCCTGTTTTCCGAATCGGTATTTTTCCTGTTGTATACCAATAAGCGATAGTTGCAGGCTCCACTCCTGCCAGTTCTGCCGCTTCCGGCACTGTCAGATACTCCGGACATTTTTTCTCCTGGCTGTGATCTGCTTCTGCAAGGCATCTTCGCCTATAATTCTCATATTCTCGTTTTTCTTCCAGTTCCAATTCTTCATATTCAAAATTAAACAGTTCATAAGTATCCTGTGCCTGCAAGAACCGCTCAAAGCTCTCCCTTGTCACCCTTCTCCGTCCGGCAATTACAATGACGTCCAGCAATGGGGCATATTTTTTACTGCTCAGGATTCCATATACGGTACTTCGTGGAACGTCAAGCAGCCGGGCCATTTCCGGCATACTGAGACTGGCTGCCTCTGCAGCTGCATCTTTCTTACGATCTTCCTGTGTACGGTATCTGGACTGGCTGTGATACCAGTCCCAGAAAGCATCCGTCGGCACTCGCATTCTTTCATTCACTGTAATTGTCTCAATATTGTTTTTCTTCAATATCTCATATACCGTTGCGTTGTCCGTCCCCAGCATTTCATGTATTTCTTTTGGGGAATAAGATCTGAGCCTCAACTCCTTTCCCGGTGCTTCTCCATTGACTTTGTGATACCAGTCCTGATTGGCATACCACTTTTCAAAACTGGCAATTTCAACCCTCATCTTTCCAAGCAATGTTTCTGTCCGAAAATAGTTTTTATGAACCAGCCAGTAACGGTCCGTCTTCTTTAATCCCAGCATATCCCCCATCTCGTGGACACTCATCCACTTTCGGGGTTTTGCCGGCGATCCAACTCTTTGTATCACTGCCTTGTTTCACTCTCCTTCCATTTATTTTTCTTAAATCATATCTCACAATTCGCAAAAAATTTAGGATGTCACAGAAGCATTTCCTTTATCCAGCCACTCGTCAAAACTCTTCTTGGAAATGCGGTATCCACCGCCTTCTAACTGAATCCAACGGAACTCATTTTGTCTCAACAATTTATAGACCGTTGATCTGCTTACATCCAGCATTTCCTGTAAATCTTTCACCGTATAACATCTTTTTTCTGCCATATTTTCACTCTCTTTCTATCTGTTTTGATTTTATTTCTAAATACAAAACTCGTGAAAAAGTTAAGAGTGCCGTTCCCACTCTTTAACCCATTTCATACATTTTCCGCATTTTCTTTAAGATTGCGCTGACCTTCTGAGACATCCGAACCTTTGAAATTCCCAGTATTTTCGCCAGTTCTACCTGCTTCATACCATCAAAGTAGATGGACTTGATAATAAACTGTTCATGTTCTGACAGCTTTGCGATATTCTGATGCAGTTCTGCAGATTCAGCCTGCAGAATTACCAGATCTTCTACGCTCCGCTGTCCTTCATCCGGTAAGTCCTGCACTCCGATTCCATCTGTATTCTCACTGAAAACACAATCCAACAGCTCCGTCCACTTTGTTTTTCTTGTCATGGTTTCCGGATCTTCTGGCTGCCACTTTTTACTTCTGTAAACTTCATTACGGTAAGCGGAAAGCATTGCCTTGGCTACCTCTCTGGTTATTTCATAAAATTTCCCATCAACTTTTGCATAAAATTTGTCATTGAATTTATATGGATGCTCTACATACATCGTCCGTTCCTCCTGAATTTGAAATCTGTTTCGTGTTCCAAATTCAAGAGCGGAGGAGACCGGCTCCTTCTGATGTCTCTGATCATGCGTACTGATTTCCTTTCAGGCCACCAGATCAGACAGACCTGTGGCTTATTGGCCGGAAATCAAAATTTCAGGGCAACAAAAAAAGCCCCTCCGAGGTGCTAACCCGAAAGAGCTTTTCTAATAATCATATGAAGTTTTCCTGCTGTTCTTTTATTTCCAGCATAATCAGTATAACAGTCCAAAGTATCAAGGGTATCTCAAATACCTGCCGTAAAGTATCACTGATTCCTATAAAAGTATCATCATTTGATACTTTTTAAATTGGCATAAAAATACACCGGAACTCACCAGCCCGATGTATAATCTTCCTATTTATTTAATGTGCCATGATCTTTCTCATGTTGAGCAATCGCCTGACGAATCAGATACAGCACTTCTCCATTGATAGAACGTCCCTCAAATTCAGCAAGACTTTTCAATTTTCCGTGCGTCTCAGAATCAATCCGAAGACCAAGGTGTTTATCTTTTTCCATATGGCTTCCTCTCCATTTGATAAGTACAAAATAAGTTCATGTTACGAGTACATTTTAAGTACAAAACATGGTAAAATGGTTTAAATGAACTTGTTTTAAGTACACTATATTTTATTATTAGGGGAGAGCATCAAAAATATGAAGAAAGAAAAGCGATATTATCAAATCCGAATGGATTATTTCTGGCTTTCCATTCTGGCAGTCATAATTGTTATCTCCATAATCATCGCATATTATGCCTCTGCCCATGAGCAGACATCTTCCCAACCAGTATCTACTAAACACCGTGCTGACATTGATGTAACTTTTGACGATCTGCGCTCATCCCTGGAAAACACATCTGAATGTTATCTATGCGGAAATGCGGAAGAAAGCCTGATGAGCTACTTTAGAAACTTTGACACTATTGGATTGATCTCGCTGAATGACTGGTATGTGATTGATTTTCCACTGAAAAATTACGATGAAAATGGAAATGAGGTAGAAAATGCTACTTCAACTTCATTCCTTTCTGGGAATACAGGTGAAATATCTTATTCTTCAGACGGAACTCCAAGCCGTGGTATGGCAAGCATAGATGTGACATTGCCAGAAAATTACGAAATTGATACTAACATGCTGGAAAACCATTTATGTCAGAACTGTCTAAATAAAGTAGCAGCTTCATTAGAATACAGAAAGACAGACGGAGAAAATAAAGAAGCCATTCCATTGTGCATTGTTGATTTCAAAACATTGGAAATTTACTCACTACAAGATTACTGGAGATCATATTTTGTCCGAGACTATTATGTAGAAATGGATTTTGATGATAATATAGTAAGAACAGAAGTATTTTACTTGCCAGAACGTCACTAACAAATATGGGAAAGAGGTGATACTATATGGGAATAATTAAATATTTTAGAAAAAAATACTGGGAAGCAGCCATTTTCAGGGGTGGGCGGCGCATACCATTTAGCTGCGATGGCTTGACAGCTGTTCCTGATAGAGCCTATGCACTGTTTACAGAAAAAGAATTGGAAAAAATTTACAACGATAGAAATGAATTTTATAAGAAGCTAATGCAGATGATTGATTCATATTAACAAAAGGTCAATCAAAATTTTATTTGTTACATAAATTAAAAGGTAAATATGTTCAAACATAAGGCCTCGGAATCTTAATGATTTCTGGGGTTTTCTATTATTGAGATAAGGCTATTTATAGCAATTTAAACCGAATTATGATAACATAAGGCAAAGATAAATCGTTGTTTGGCGATTTAGTAAAGCCCGATAGATTAATTTTATAGGGAACAGAAAATTTAAATGTATCGTATTAGGAGATGAAAAAATCGAGATGAAATATAAAGAATATAAGGATAATTATGAATATATGTACGAACTTTCTGCGTACTTGCTTTCGTTTTCGGATACCGTACAATATTTATACAATGAATCGTCAAGAGAGGAGGCAACAAGGTGACTTCTTTAACCATAGAACAAAAAAGAGTGGACATATACCCAAGCGCAAAGCCGGGCAGCCCAGTTATCTATCTCAACACCTTTTCCAATGCCGTTAACAGTGTGTATAAAAACCTGATGGCGCTCGGCTGCCCAGATTTCTGTCTGGTGGCGGTCAGTAAGCTGAAATGGGATCATGACATGACACCGTGGTATATGGGGCCGATCTCTAAACACGATACGCCCTGCACCGGGGGTGCGGATGATTACCTGAAACTGCTTCTGGATGAAATTATGCCGGAAGCGGAAGCGCTCCTTCCCGGTGCGCCCGCCTGGCGGGGCCTCGCCGGTTACTCGCTGGCCGGGCTGTTCGCCCTCTACGCTCTCTACCAAACGGATGTGTTTGCCCGCGCAGCGAGTATGTCAGGTTCCTTCTGGTTTGAGGGCATCATGGAATATGTGTGCTCCCATGAGATGAAGCGCAAACCTGACTGTCTGTATTTTTCTCTCGGAGACAAGGAGAGCTCCACCGATAATCCGATTTTGAACGTTGTGCAGCAGAATACGCAGGAGATAGAAACACTGTGCCACGGGAAAGGCATCGAAACCACCTTCGTACTGAACAGTGGCAGCCACTATCAGGCGTGCAACAAGCGCACAGCGGCTGGCATTCACTGGATATTAAATAGATAAACCGACAAGGAGATAAAACGATGGATACGATTTATTCGCTTTTTCAGAAAGTAGTTAAAGAACATGAAAATGCCCCGGCTATCATTGAAAACGACCGCGCCATGACTTTTGGAGAGCTGTCCAACATGGTGGATATGATCACGTGCAGCTTTCCGCAGGAAGTACACAGCATCGGCATCGTCATGCGTCACCGAACCGAGATGATTGCCTCGATTCTGGCGGTACTCAAATGCGGCGGCCGATATGTCCCAGCCGAGCCGGATTTTCCCACCGGGCGCATCCATGACATGATGCCCGAGGCACAGGTGGATTTTGTGCTGACGGAACACGCCTTTGCGCCCAAACTGAGCAGTTTCCCCATCCGCTATACAGATTGTGAGATCTGCGGCGTGGAGACGCCCTCCTGGAAGCGCAACGCCATCGAAGACCCGGAACGCCCCGCCTATGTGCTGTATACGTCAGGTACCACCGGGCGGCCCAAAGGTGTCTGTGTCACCAACCGCAATGTTTGCCATTATGTCCGTGCCTTTGCCAACGAGTTCCATCCCGGCCCCGGTGATGTCATGCTGCAATATTCCGTCTGTTCTTTTGACATCTTTGTGGAGGAAGTGTTCACCAGTCTGCTGAATGGTGCCGCTCTGGCCATCCCCGCTGACGAGGATAAGGCCGACATCCATGCATTGATGGCTTTTGTGGAACGCCACCATGTGACTATGATCAGCGGCTTTCCGTATCTGCTGGCAGAAATGAACCACCTGTCTGTCATTCCGTCCTCTCTGCGGCTGCTTATCAGCGGCGGCGATGTGTTGCGGGGCGTTTATGTGGATCACCTGCTGAACAAAGCAGAGGTTTACAACACCTACGGCCCCTCCGAGACAACGGTCTGCGCCTCCTATTACCGTTGTAATAGTGGAACTGTGCTGGAGGACGGTACCTATCCCATCGGTCATCCTGTACTAGGTGCGCAAATCAGGATTCTGGATCAGTCTGGCAACGAGGTTGCCAAAGGGCAGACGGGTGAGATTTGCATTTATGGCGGCGGTGTATCTCTGGGCTACATTGGCGACCATGCCGAGGAAAACAGAGCTTTTGAGCGGCAGCCGGACGGTAGCACCATGTACCGCAGCGGCGATTTGGGCTATATCCTGCCGGATGGCAACATTGCATTCCTGCACCGCAAGGACGACCAGATCATGATTTACGGCAAGCGGGTGGAACTTGCCGAGGTGGAGTCCCGGCTCTATCGGTGCAAGGATGTGCAGCAGGCTATTGTCCGGGCTTTTACAGACGAGGATGGACTGTCCTATATGACCGCCTATGTGGTGCCTTCCGACAATAAGCTGAAAGTCTCGGAAGTAAAAAAAGAACTGTCTGAAAATTTGACTTCCTTTATGATCCCAGAGTTCTTTGTGAAGATGAAGCAGATTCCTTTGAATGTCAACGGTAAGCCGGATGTGTCGAAACTGCCGGTGGTAATGAAAGCGGGGGCATTATAATGGAGATTCAGATCCGGCAGGCCACGATCCAGGACCTGAATGTATTGATGCAATGGCGAATGGAAGTCTTGCATGAGGTATTCTCCATCCCCTCGGAGCGGTCTGTAACAGAGCTGGAATCGGAAAATCGCCGCTACTATCAAACAGAACTGCCGCAGGGCGGACATATTGCCTGCTTTGCCTACGTAGGGGAGGAAATCGTCGGCTGCGGCGGGATATGCCTCTATCATGAGATGCCCTCACCGGACAATCTAAACGGGAAATGTGCCTACCTGATGAACATTTATACCCGGCCGCAGTTTCGCGGACACGGCATAGGGAACAGAATCGTCAGGTGGCTTGTAGAGCAGGCTCGTCAGCGGCATATTTCAAAAATTTATCTTGAAACCTCAAACAAAGGCAGGCCGCTGTATCAAACAATCGGTTTTGCCGATATGAAGGATATGATGAAACTGTCCCGTGAAAAATAAGCAAAATCAAAGGAGCATACATACAATGGAGCCAATCATCTGAAACGTTGAAGTAAAAAGCGTCCTCACAAAATCCAATTTGCCTGTGAGTGATTATTCGGTCAATCCTTATGTGGGCTGTGGCCACGGCTGCAAATATTGCTACGCATCTTTTATGAAGCGTTTTACCAATCACCCGGAGCCCTGGGGAGAGTTCATAGACGTTAAATTTTGGCCGGAAATCAAACACCCGGAGCGGTATGCAGGGAAAGAACTGTTTCTCTGTTACGTGACCGACCCATATCAGCCGCTGGAGGAAACCGCCTGCCGCACCCGCGCCATTTTGGAGCAGATGCAGGGCAGTGAATGTAGCCTCAGTATTGCTACCAAGTCTGACCTGGTGCTGCGTGACCTTGACCTCATTAAAACATTCCCCAATGCGCGGGTATCCTGGTCGATCAAACACACTGGACGAAGATTTTCGCGCTGATATGGACAATGCAGTGAGCATTGAGCGGCGGCTGGCCGCTATGAAAGCATTCCATGATGCTGGTGTGCGCACCACCTGCTTTATCTCGCCGATTTTCCCCGGCCTCACCGACCTGCCCTCCATCATCCACCGGGCGAAGAATCAATGTAATTTGGTCTGGCTGGAAAACCTAAACTTGCGGGGCGGTTATAAGAAAACGATTTTTGACTATATAACGGAAAAACATCCAGACCTGCTGCCGCTGTACGATACCATTTACAATAAAAAAGAACGCAGCTACTGGTCAATGCTGGATGCGCAGATGCGGCAGTTTTGCCAAGAGGAAGGGCTACTGTATGTCCAGGATGATGATTCCATCAAACGCCCGTTCAACGATCCGCCTATCGTGGTCAATTATTTTTTCAACGAAGAGATTATCCCTCGGCCAAAATGCAGAAGAACAGGTAATCAAAACTATATAGTAACATGCAGAAAGCTAGAAGTTGTAGAGGTGAGGTTATGAAACGCGCAGAATTAGAATCAGACATATAACGCCGAGACAGATTATCCGTGGCTCAAATATCCGAATTATGAGGTGTTCCGGCATTGTAATAATCGGAAGTGGTTTGCTCTGATTATGGATGTACCAAAGAACAAGCTGGGGCTGCAAGGCGAAGAAATGCTGGAAGTGGTCGATTTCAAATGTGACCCAATTCTGATTGGCACACTACGAGAGGAACCCGGCTTCTTCCCGGCGTATCACATGAGCAAGGATAGCTGGATTACTGTTGCACTGGATGTGCAGCGTATCAGATGACAAAATCAAAATGTTGCTTGATATGAGTTATGAAGCAACGATACCCAAAACATGCAAAAAGAGATACTGATAAATTCCAGTTTGCATATTTCTTAAAAAGATGTATGATATAAAAAAGCTCAGGAGGTTCAAATGAAATCACATAAATACTGGTCTATCGGTGCACTGGTTTCCATGATCGGAACTTGCTACACCGGCTACAAGGATATGAAATCAGCTCATAAATATTTTGCATTCAGTTCACTGATTTGTATGGCTATGGCCATTTACTCAGGTCATAAAATGATTTCTGGCAAATCCAGAAAAAAGAAAGAAACTGCAGCTGAAGAATCTGCGGAATAATAAGAGAAATAGGGGAGTATTCCATTATATATAAGCCTGATGAAAAGGGGAGATTCCATCAGGCTCTTTCAAATCTACTCTTCCGTTTCTGGAAAAGATGGCTTATATCGTTTGTTTGCAGACTGTGGCACTACGATTTCAAAAAAATAATATCCCAGATACCGGAGAGCTGCTTTTTTCTTTCGATAAAAACTTGCCCGGCTCATCCCCAGTTCAAGCATAATTTCCATATCTGTCATTTTTCTGTGCCTGCAGAAGCAGCCATAAAGCACATCATAATATTCGGTTCCAAAATTCGGTGTAAAATATTTTACCAGTGTCATTGCCCGGTTGACCATATCACAAAGTCCATAGATTAGAATGATATTGTTTACTTCTTTTTTCAATTTTCCTAAATTCATGCGGTAATCATAGGCATCCATATACTGAAGGGCATAGGCCATATTCTCATTGATCTTTTCCTGACACTCCTGCTCTAATTCATCCAGAACCATCTGATTTTCCAAAATCAAATCCTGATAATTGTTCATCAGTGCTTTCATCTTTTCATAGTACAGATCCATTCTCTCTTCTGTATGTCGTGCTGCATTTAATGTAATTTCCTTAAACGATCTAATCGCATAATCTCTCTCTGTCATTATCAAAATCTCCTTTTTTCGTATTGAATCGTCTTTCTCTGACGTTCTACACTCCCATCCCTGTGATTTTGACGGAAGCTCAATAAGAATTATTCTTGAGCAGAGACACATCTGCATGGACAATATAGTGGGCATATTGTTTCATGAACATAGATGTAATGCCCTTATATGTCAATCTGAAAAGAGCAAAAGGGAAAGGTCAGCTCTTTTGCAGATCCTATTTTCTTTCTTAAATCTTTACGCACTCTTGCGCTCCATAAACCATTTATCAAATTCATAATATAAATGGCATTCCTTACCATCTACCATTACAGTATACATAATTCCTGTACCACCCGCTTTCCGGCTGGCACAACGTTCTTTCGATTTTACTTTATCAATTAAATATTTAGTTCCATCTTCCCAAATAAATTCTATTGGCATCATTGCGCCTTCTGTGCTGAATTTTACAATGACTTCTACATAAACTTTGTTATCATTCAAAGCACTTACCTCCCATTGAAATATCCAACTGGATGAACGGTGTGGGATCCCTGTGCATCCAGGCTGGATAATATTTTATCCTGATACATAAATGCTCTCTGGACACTGTGATATCCAAACCGTCGCCTGATATCATCTACTGCCCTGTCTAACTTCTCCTGTTTTTCCCGGCGCTGCTCATTCATAAATAAATCTAACTGCACCGGAACCTGCCCCATAACCAGATCATCTGCACGGATTCCAAGACTTCTGATTGGACGAGGCCAATGATAGTTCTCTCTAAAAAGCTGGTATGCTGCACTCATTATCTCATCTGTAATGTCGGTCAGATCCTGCAGCTTTCTTTGCCTGGAGAAATGAAATAACCCATTATCACGAATCGAAATTGACACTACATTACATTTAAAACCATGTTTCCGCAGTCTGGCTGCGACACTTTCTGCCAATGCCATCAGAATAATCTGTACATCCTGATCATTTTCCAGATCTCTGGGTGTCGTTGTACTGTTGCCAATAGACTTTATCGGTGCCTGATATCCTTCTACTGAAACTGGTGAATCATCCCAGCCATTCGCAAATGAATAAATGACAAGTCCCATTTTCCCAAGCTGCCGTTCCAGAAAACTTGGATCTGTTCTTGCCAGTTCTCCGATTGTGCGAATACCATATTTCTGTAAAGTTCTATTCGTTGATCTTCCTACATATAGAAGATCTGATACCGGAAGTTTCCAGATTAGTTCACGATAATTCGTCCGATTAAATTCTGTAATTCCATCAGGCTTTTTATAATCGCTTCCAAGTTTTGCAAAAATTTTATTCCAGGAAATTCCAATGCTTACCGTAATACCCAGTTCTTTCTTTACCCTTCTGTTAATTTCTTCTGCAATTTTTCTTCCGTCACCTTTCAGTGAAAAACTATCAGTTACATCAAGCCAAGCTTCATCACATCCATACGGTTCAACTTGATTCGTATATTCCGAATATATTTCTCGCAACATTGAGGAAAATTTCAAATATAAATCCATCCTCGGAGGCACAAATATCAAATCCGGGCAAACCTGCTTTGCCTGCCACAATGCCATGCCAGTCTTAACGCCGCTTCTCTTCGCAATATAATTCGCCGTCAATACAATTCCATGCCTCGCTTCAGAATCTCCTCCTACAGCTAATGGCTTACCAACATATTCTGGATGATAAAGCATTTCCACACTAGCATAAAAACAATTGGCATCGCTGTGCAATATTGTTCTTTCCACATTTTCACCTTTCCTTTTTAGAACGTGCGTTCTTTTTCTATATAGGCATTATATATCGCTTTTAAATCTTTGTAAAGTAGCAGATATGTCGTTTTTATGGATTTTAACGCTATTATTGTTGATTTTTTATCTGTTATGGGTTATAGTATATATAGGGAATAAATACCTGCATATGGAGGTGTATGATGATAAAGAAAGATTTTGGATCCATTATTGCTAATAAAAGAAAAGACCGAAAACTGTCTCAACCACAACTGGCAGCTCTTCTGTGTGAAAGAGGCTTAGATGTAAAAGCTCATTCTATCAGTAAATGGGAAAAAAATGTAAACCTGCCAAATGTTTTACAATTTTTTGCCCTCTGTGAGATTCTTGAGATTTCCGATATAAATAGAACATTCCAGATTGGAACGGATGAGAAACTTTTCTCCAAATTAAATGACGAAGGACAAGCCAAAGTTCTTGACTACATGAACCTATTAATGAAAAGTGGGGAATACATTCGAGAAGAACCAATCATTTATCAATTTCCACGAAGAACTCTCAGTCTCTATGATCTCCCGGTTTCAGCTGGAACAGGACAATTCCTTGATTCCGACCGTTTTTCCGAAATTGAAGTTGGTGATGAAGTATCTTCCAGTGCTGACTTCGGTGTCCGGGTATGTGGTGACAGCATGGAGCCTCTCTATCTGGATGGACAGATCATCTGGATTCATAAACAAGAAACACTTGAAGAAGGAGAAATCGGTGTCTTCTTCCTTGATGGTGATGCTTATGTAAAGAAATATCATCAATCCGATTCCGGTATTCAGCTTATTTCTCTAAATAAAAAATATGCCCCTATCCAAGTCACTTCCGGATCCATCTTAAAAACTTTTGGAAAAGTAGTTGGCTAATTTTAAAAGGCTGATGGTTCAGAACGAGGACCTGGATTATTTCGGACTCTGCAGTTCATTGAATGCGACTCCGGAACTAATGAGCTTTAAATTATACAGCCTGACAAAACGAGGCCAGGCTTATCATATGCCGATGGAGATTCAGAGCAATTTCCTGGCGAAATAAAGTAAATAAAGATCCTGTTCTATATATCATAGTATGAACAGGATCTTTTTATAATGATTTATTTTCTATCTAAAATTTTATTAAACCGACTAAAGACTTCATAGTTTGTGTGTTTGACTTACTGTTTATATCTATCTTCTCCTAAATATTTTTCTAGTCATTGCAATATAAAATTGCTTATACAGTCTCTTCCTTAAGAGTCCTGGTATTCTGGATAATATACAGAGCGACCGATATGACCATCATTATAGCGCACAAACCAATCAACAGATCTGATACCATCGGTGTAATGTGGAACCATATAATATGCACCGCTGCAGTTCCATATAATAAAAAGGTTACTATCTTTCCATGCCAGTCTGCACCATGTACTTTTCCTGTCTTTCGTATCACAAGACATCCACTGACTACCATATACAGCTCCTTACCTGCCATTATTACGATTAAAAGAAGCACATGCGGAAAACGAGTAAACAGACAGATTAACATCGCTGCCTGTGTCAGCTTATCAGCCACCGGATCAAGTATTTTTCCTAAATTACTAATCCTATGGAATCTTCTTGCGATATATCCATCAGCAAGATCCGTAAGACCAGACAGCAATAAGATTTCACCAGCTAACAGAGGATTTTTCTTTACACAATAACTCCATATAATTACCGGAATCAGACAAAGCCGAAAAAAAGAAAGAAGATTAGGAACCGTAATAATTCTATTCAAATTTTCTTCCTGATTCACTTCCCTCTGCATGTACGGTCACCTCACTTTCCTTTTTTTTAGACATAAACCAATAAAATATAACACAAAATGCTAAAGCAAACACAACACCAAAAACATTTTGAATCACTCTAAGACTAACCGCTCCTTGTAGTCCATAAGTCTCTGCAGCAATGGCTAAAGCACCAAATGTGTTAAATACTGCCTGCCAGCCATATTGTGCTGAAAATCCTACACCGATTCCACCAAGAATTCCTATATATGCATAGATTGATGAAGGAAGCAGAAAATATAATACTGTAAAACATATAACACCTGCAATATTTCCGACAATCCTTTTACGGACTCTGTAGTGCATATCTTCCATAAACGGCAAAATCGCGGACATGGCCGCAATACCAGCCCACATTGCACGTGGCATATTACAAAGTTCTGCAATGCAAAGGACAATCGGTACGCATAAAATCTGACATATCTGCCATTTTGTTCTGGAAGAAGTGATATCAAATTCTTGTATCAGATCTTTCAGATTTCTTTTATAAGTTCTGTTTTTATGATTTCGATAAAATACGAAGCAGGTAAGTGCTGCACCTAAAGTCATTCCGACTAATCGCATCTGATAGCTTTTTCCCGTAACATCATAACCATATAGCAGCAGATACCCAAGAACCAATGTAGATTGATTAAACATGAATGGATTATGGCATCCGAACAGAATCAACACAGCCAGTGCCGCAATATTTAACAGCATTCCCAATACCGGTGAAAACTGATTTGCTAAATGCGGACATACAGTCATAATTACAAAGAACAAAGCCAAAAGCATCGTAGATTGTCCGGTGTGGATCCCCAGATCCGCATTTCTAAACACCATGAGACATAATAAGACTACTACACCTACAATGCTGTTCTCATTTCCAAATAGGATGCTGAAAATACTAACAAAGAAAAAACAAAATGCCATTGTAACAGCTATCTTCACCAGATATACCCACATATGATATAATTTTTCTTTTAGTGTTTCACTCTTTTTCAACAGGTTTTTAGAACCTGCCTGATTTAACTGCAACTCCTGATAAAATGTCATATAAATCCTCCCATCTTCTAATTTATCTTAAAACTATATAATCTCATCTTTCTGCTTTGGCAGCTCTATAACAAATCTGCATCCACCATATTCACGGTTTTCTGCTTTGATTGTTCCTCCGGCACTATCTACAATCCGTTTTACAAGTGCAAGACCTAGGCCATTTCCTTCTGCTTTATGAGATCCATCTACCTGATAGAACTTGTCAAATATTCTGGATTTTACATCATCCTCTATTCCTGGTCCTTCATCTTCCAGAATGAACTTAACAGAATCCTGTTCTTGTTTCAGAAACATCGTAATTGTCCCCTTTGAAGGGCTGAACTTAATCGCATTATCCAAAAGATTTATCCAGATATGCATAAAAAGTCCTTCATTCCCAGTATATTTAACTTCCTCCAATTCTACCTGAAAACCAATTTCTTTTTCTGTCCATTTTGTTTCCAATGAAAGAAATGCCTGGCGGATCTGTTCATCCAGACGATATTCTGTTTTTTTCATTGGTATATTCTGATTCTCTAACTTGGATAACAGCAAAATATTACCAACCAATCCGGAAAGTCTTTGGGTGTTAAATAAGATTTTTTCTACATATTCCTCTTGATCCGGAGACAGTTCTTCTCCCTGAAGCAGCATTGTATACCCTTCAATGGCATTAATCGGGGTCTTAAACTCATGAGAAACATTAGATACAAAATCCATCTGCAGCACCTCTGTTGCACGAAGTTCTTTTGTCATAACGTTAAAACTTTGATAAGATTCTCCAACTTCTGCTATACGGCTGTTCGTTTCCAAATGCTGTTCAAAATCTCCCTGAGAAACTTCCTTCATTGCTTTACTGAGTCTGGTAATTGGTTCCAGTAACTTTGCATTGATAAAGGAAGTGATCAGCCCTGCAATCAATGTATTGAAAATCAAAAGCCAGCCAAGCACAGGTATGCTGCCCGGCAGATTAAAAAAATGATTCAAAAAAGCAAATAATAAAGCAGATATGACTGTTGAAAATACAAGTGCCAGCCAGATTGCACCAGTCAGACAGGATCGGATCCGCAATCCTTTTTCTTTCTTTTGTTCCATTATTTTTTCACCACCTTGTATCCAATTCCACGCATTGTTACGATTTCAAAATCAGGGTTATCTTTAAAACGCTCTCTGATTCTTCCTATATGTACCTCTATCGTATGTGGGTCTGCCTCCGTCTCGTATCCCCATACTTCATCCATCAACTGTTGTTTTGTAAATGTTCTGCCTGGCGAAGCTGCAAGCTTATATAAAAGCAGGAATTCTTTTTTAGGCAAAACAAGACTTTCCTTATCAGTTGTAACCGTCATTGCATCATAATCAAACTCTGTTGAACCGATCACAATTTTGTGTTCATTCAGTATCTGTGCACGGCGAAGCAGTGCTCCGACTCTTAAAACCATTTCATTCACATTTACCGGTTTTACCATATAATCGTCACTTCCCGAAAGAAATCCCTGGCGCATATCATCAAAGGAACCTTTCGCAGTGATCATAAGCACTGGTATCTGATATCCTGCTGAACGGAGTTCTGACACCAGTTCATAGCCATCCATAACCGGCATCATAATATCAGAAATGATCAGATCAATATATTCCTTATCCAATACTTCTAATGCCTGTGCTCCATCCGATGCACTTTTGACTTGATATCCATTCTTCTCAAGCACTTTTTGGAATAGCTGGCTTAATTCTTTATCATCTTCTACAATCAATATTTGAAACACGTTTTCCTTCCTCCTTATTAAAACAGATACCTTGCCCATCCAAGCAGATGCTGTACCAAAAATATTTTTCTCTGACGTTTCTTTGTTAATTCGATTGGCTCTACATGATATGGATCATTATAAGTTCCGCCTTCTAATATCTGGCGGGACACTTTTTCATATTCCATCATGCCCTCTTCCAACTGTTTATTAATATCTTTACTGCGAATTACAAGCATCAGTTCCGTATCCAGATATGCACTTCTCATGTCCATATTAAAGGAACCGATTACAGACAGATCATCGTCAATCAGAATACTTTTTCCGTGGTATGAATAACCGCCTTCATATTCCCAGATATTAATTCCTGTACTTAAGATTCTATTTCTGTTTTTCGCATAATCGGCAGCCCCAAATGGATTCCCATTATTCGCAACTGAATTTGTCATGATAGAAAAATCTGAAACGTTCTCTGCAATCTCTTCCCATGTATTATACATCATATCATTACAGATAATATATGGCGTGTGGATCTTCACACGATTTTTTGCATTTTTCATCAATTCTCCCAACTGATACCACACTACTGGTTCTTTGGAACCTGTGTGAATAGGATTTGACACTAATGTAATCTTTTCTGTCTCAAAAGTTTCGTCCGTATAATCGGTCTCGCAGATTCTTTCCTTATTCTCTTCAAAATATTTCTGATAGCTGTTCTGCAGCTCTAAAACTGCGTTCTTTACAGATTTTCTATTTGCCAGTTTTTTATTGTTATGAAAATAACCACTGTCTTCCTGATTCCATATGGTTTCAAAATACTCTGACAACTGGTTAACTGAATTTTCTTTCTCAGGTTCATCGCAAACCACTAACACGTCTCTGTCATAGTTCTTATGTCTCGGAAAATCACCCAGGAAATAATTGTATGTATTTCTTCCCCCAAGAATATATCTCTTTCCATCTGCAATCAAATATTTATCATGCATTCTACCCATCATTTTCCACGGTTTCAACGGATTGGCCTTATTATACAGTTTAATTTCAACATTCTCATGGGAAGATAATCCATAGAAATACGGATTTCCTTCCATATCAATCCAGCTCTCCATTCCATCTACTAACAGACGAATATGTACACCTCTGTCTGCCGCATCATGCAGTGCTCCTAAAATCAATTTTCCACTTTCATCGGATTGAAATGCAAAAGTAGAAAGAATAATTTCCTTTTTTGCATTCTTGATCAAACGCACTCTTTGTAAAAGCGCTTCTGGATTCTTTTCTATGATTACTGCCCGTTCTGTATTTTCACTGCATTCGTTCCATGACCCATTTTTTGTTTCTTTTTTGGTTGTATTGGACACTTCCGGCTGCTTTTTATATGCAACGCAGATTCCGAGCAATTCATAAAAAGCCACACATAAAAAAATTGCGAGTATAACAAGAAGGATTTTACATATTTTATGCTTTTTCATTGTACATCACCTGATTCCTTTTTATTTCATACTTATACAATACAAAGTCAATCTCAATTTAACCTCAACAAAATTTATTTTTCATAAAAAAATATGACCGGCTTCTTTTTAAAGAAACAGTCATATTTTTATTCTAATATATGAAGGAGCCTTTCTTACTCCGTTGTATTAATCACTATTTTATTTCTTCCATAAGCTGTCGGATTTTTCTCAATGTACACCGTGTAACTGCCAGGTCATCTTCTTGTATATTCGATATGATTTTTTCATAAGCTTCTATCATTTTTTCTTTCTGACAATTACTTAATTCATCGGAATAAAGATTGTAGGTCTATATAAGAAATACTGTTGGGACAGTATTACCATAATGGTAATACTTATAAGCATGGCAACAGCTATCTACTTTGGGAAGTGGATAAAGATAACATTGCCAATCAATCTGCTATTTCTCTTATTATTCGTGCAACTGGTATATGTTGGAATCAGGTGGTATGTAAGGGGATGGCGAGAAACAAGGGGATATCCATTTGCATTTCAGGTTCTAGGCTATCTGACCTGGAACAATCATGGTGATTATAAGTCTATACTTCCACAGTATGAACAATATTTAAGTGAATTTGTATACGATAAGCTCTGGTCTGAATTATCTGCAAAAGATAAGATGGTTGCACGGGGAATTGCTCAGGTGAACAGCGGAAAAATCAGTGAGATTCGTGCAATCTTGCATATGGAAACCAACGAATTTAATCCTTACCGAAAACGTCTGATCCGAAAAGGTCTGATCGATGGCGAAACACGGGGATATGTGAAGTTCACATTGCCATTCTTTGAAGAGTATGTTCTAGAAAATTGACTTGCTTTTTGAATGAAAAATCGAGACTGTGAGAAAAAGTCTGTAAATAAGATTCTTCTATGATATGCAAGGGTGGTGAGCCTGAAAATCAGGCTTTTCACCTTTGTTTTATATATAACAGTTGTTGACGGGCATGTCAAGAGCAGGCGGTTTTCCGCCAGTCTTGCTCGCTGGTTTATTCGTTACTCTGGAAGGCGGCCTTCGTACATAATACTCAGCTCACCATACACCTGTGCCCAATTTCGGATCGTACTGGTCCATTTCTTCGTAGCTTCAAATGTGGCAAGATACAGTGCCTTTAATAGAGCTGTATCGCTTGGAAATACGCTTCTCTGGCGATTCAGTTTCCGGTAGGTAGAATTCAGAGATTCAATAGCATTTGTAGTATAAATCACCGTTCTGACCGTCGTTGAAAATTTAAAGATCGGCGAGATTGCGTCCCAGTTATCCTTCCAGCGCTTCATGGAATTCGGATATTTCGGTGTCCATTTTTCTGTTACACTCTCTAAGGCTGCCAGAGCTTTCTTTTCATCTGTGGCCTGATAAATGGTTTTCAGATCCGTAGCGAAGGATTTTCTGTCTTTATCCGGGACATATTTCAACGTGTTTCTTACCTGGTGTACAATACAGCGCTGGTATTCCGTCTTTGGAAAAGCTGCTGCGATCGCTTCTTTGATTCCGGTTAAACCATCGGCACAGATGATTAATACATCTTTGACACCACGATTTTTCAGTTCATTCATAACGGAAAGCCAGTATTTTGCGCTTTCGTTATCGCCAACACTGATGGTTAAAACTTCTTTTTTTCCTTCCGTGTTGATTCCCAGAATCACGTAAGCAGCAAGCTTTCGGATCACGCCATTATCCCTTACAGAATAATGGATTGCATCAATGTAGAGAATGGGATAGACCTCGTCCAGCGGTCGGTTCTGCCAGTCTTCGATCTGTGGCAGGATCTTATCGGTCACATCAGAAATACAGCTTTCGGAAGTCTCAAAGCCATAAATATCTTCAATGGTTTCGGAAATCTGCCGGGTAGTCATTCCTTTGGCATACATGGAAATGATCTTCTGGTCAATATCTGAAATATCTTTCTGACGTTTTTTTACAACCTGTGGTTCAAACGTTGATTTGCGATCCTGTGGCACTTCGATTTCCATCGAGCCATACCGGCTGTTGACCTGTTTACGCTTATAACCATTGCGGTAATCATCATTATCTGAGCGTTCTGATTTTTCATAGCCGAGATGCTCATCCATTTCTGCTTCCATCATCTCCTTAATGGTGCCGCCTAAAAGATCCTTGAGTGCATCCTGAATGTCTTCGGCAGATTGGATATCATACTCTTCCAAGAGCTGATGGATGATGTTTCGTTTTCCTTCGGTCATTTGTACTCGATGTACAGGTTTCTTTTGTCTTGCCATAATAAAAGGTCCTCCTAATGATATTTATTGTATCATAGAAGAACCTTCTAAACATTATTTTACAGAAAAAGTTTCATACTCTCGAAAAATCACATGTTAATTATATTACTGATAATACTTGAATTAACTTGTTTCATAAACATTTATATTCATACATTAAAAAACTTCTTTTAAATTAGATATCAAAAATCTCTCATAGAAGCCAGATTTTTCAACTTCTATAAGAGATTCTTTTCTTACTACATTTTAAGCCACAAAATCATATTTTATCTACCCACCAAGCAAGAATGTTTGTTTTATTATCTGCATATGCATGCGAACTGTGTATATATACTCTTTCTCGATTCGGTTCATCAACAATGATGCTATTTGAATAAGCCCCATATCCAGCTTCGCATTTTGCCAATATCCGTCCATCATCCCACTCTATACCGTTTTCCGAATAGTACAAGACAAAATTCCCAGCATCTGGCTCTGTATTTCCGCTTCTTCCATGCATCAAGTAACCATCCCCAAAAGCTATCATCTGTGGATTTCGCAGTTTCTTAGCAAAATAAGCTTTTTCAGGTTTTTCCCAGGTTCTTCCAGAGTCATGGCTAATTACATAATCAGCGTGATATTCATCTGCACTGTTGTAACAGTATGCAATGAGATCTCCATTTTTCAGAAAGCAAAGCGTTCCATAGCCACGTCCATAAGTTGAAAAAGGAATTACACTTCTTTTATGGAAAGATGCTCCACTGTCATTACTTACATATATTTTATACTGATGTTCCGGCAAACATCCCGTCCAGTTTATTCGTGCGTCATTACAAAATTTCAAAACAAAAATTTCTTTTTCATAATATACTGCATCATATATGCGCCCGCAATCCTTATCAATTTCTTCAGCTTTCGACCATGTAAGACCCTGATCAAAACTACGACTATAAGTGGGTACTCTATAAGGTTCCCACAATGGATTTTCTGAAATATCACACAACAAATGAAATATCACAATCGTTCCATCATTTGTAACAACTGCTTTTTCTGCCATTACAGATGTATTGATGTCCAACTGAAAATATTGTTTTGAATAAGTATATATCATAGGTGGCTCCCAGGTTTTTCCAAAATCTCTGGAACGTTTATATTCCATCCATCCCACTGCCGAATGACCTCCACCATCATCAGAACAATTAGGATAAAAAGCAAGAATATCTCCATTCTCGCATTGCACAAGCGCATGTCCCAAATGCCCACTACGATTATTGGCTGCATGATCCACAAAAAGAATTCCTTTATTTGGTAAATTGGACGGTGTAATATAGTAGCCTTCCTCAAATTTCATAACAACATTTCATCCTTTCTTATTTCAATACATCTCTATTTTCCATGTTTTTATCCTTTAATTCCGCTTGTTACAACTCCTTCAATAAAATATTTCTGACAGGAAATATACAAAATCAAGATAGGAACGATAGCCAACATTGCCACTGCCATCATCGGTCCTACATCAATCATACTTCCATACATGCTCTTGAAAAAACTGATTCCAAGAGATACCGTATATTTCTCTGGTTGCTGCAAATAGATCATCGGTGCAAAATAATCATTCCAGGAATATACAAATTGATTAATCACCACAACAATTAATGCCGGTTTTGCATTTGGAAATACTACTTTCCAAAATACTCCAAACCAAGAACAACCATCTACAATTGCAGCCTCTGACAACTCATTCGGAATTGCCGCAAAAAACTGGCGGAGTAAAAAAATATAAAATGCACCCCCACCAAAAAGGCTAGGAATAATTAACGGCCAATAAGTATTTACCAAACCAAACTTACTGAAAATCGTGTAAGTTGGAAGTAACGTTACTGATGATGGTATCATCATTGTACTAAGCAATATAAAAAATAAAATATTCTTAAATCTTGATTTCAGCTTTGCAAATCCAAAAGCTGTCAATGATGCGGTTATCAGCGTTCCCACTACACAAATAACAGTAAGTAAAAATGTATTTAAAAAGTATCTTGGAATGCGTTTATCACTAAATACATATAGATAGCTTCGAAGACTTATCGGATCTGGAAACAACCTCGGTGGATACTGTGAAGCCTGTGTTGTATCATAAAACGAAGCACAAAGCATCCACAACAGCGGAAATAGAAACATAATTGCCACAATAATCAAAATTATCTCATCCAATATTTTGCTGATTTTATATTTAAAAAAAGCTTTCTGTTTCATCAATCCACATCCTCTCTGTAAAATACCCAAAGTTTGGAAGACTTAAAAATCACAATACTAATCAACATAATTACTGCAAATAGTACCCAGGCCAAAGCACAGGAATATCCAAAGTCATAGTAACGAAATGCTTGATTGTATAAATGCAACCCGAATGTATACGTAGAAAACATTGGTCCGCCCTGGGTCATAATATACGGCTGAGTAAAAATTTGAAGTGCAGCAATCACCTGCATGATCAATACATAAAATAAAACCGGTGACAACATAGGAATCGTTATCTTCATAAACATTTTGAATGGTGATGCACCATCCAACTTCGCAGCTTCATAATATATAGCAGGTACATCTTGTAAACCAGCCAGAATAATCAACATAACACTTCCGCAGGTAAAAACATTCATAATAATCAGTGCTGTCATAGCCCAATTCGCATCCTGGAGCCAATTAGGTCCAATGATATGAAAGATCTTATACAACAAATAATTAATCATTCCTGTATCATTTCCATAAAGATAAGTCCACCCTATGTAAACCGCTACACCTGCTAAAACCGACGGTGCATAAATAATTCCTCTGAAAATATTGGTTCCTGGTAATCTTTTGTTAAGTAAAATAGCAAGAAGTAGTGCAATCCCAATATTCAATGGAACAGAAACTACAGTATAGTACAATGTATTTTTCAAACTTCCCCAGAATCGTTCATCTTGCACAAACATTCTTATATAGTTCTGCACCCCATTAAACTGAGGTGCAGAAACGCCATCCCACTTAGTAAAAGATGCATATAATGAATACCCCATCGGAATCAATGTAAATGCAATGAATCCGATAATCCAGAGTCCTACAAATATATAAAAATCTTTCTCTCTGTAAATGCCATTTCTCTTTCTATTTTTCTTCATCATTTCTCTCTTTCATAATCTGGGATGTGTTTTTGTCAGGATTTAGCCGCTTCAATAACAGCCTCACCTTTTTTCTGCAAGTTATCAAGTGCTGTATCAATATCGGTTGCACCTGTAATGTAAGCATTGAACTCACTGGTCAAAGTATCATTAATATCTGCCCAAATTCCTGCATACTCCCATGAAGTTCCTACTTTTGCCATGTTTACAAAGGCTTCTTTATTGTAAGCTAAACCGCCTCCATAGTTGGTCTTAAACTCCTCACTTTCCAGATACTCGGTAAGTGCCGGAATGCCTACGCCATCCTCATCCACTGCTTTCTGAACTTCATAATTGGTTGTCATATATTCTATAAGATCATATGCCAATTCCGGGTGCTCTGTTGTTTTAGACATACCAAAACCCTGAAGCCGCATATTCGTATTCCAACGCGTGTCATACGTTTCACTAATTGGAAGTTCCACAATATCCCATTTAAAATTGTCACCAATCTGTTTCTGATAACTTGCAATATCACCAGTCATTGCTATAGCCATGGCATATTTTCCAGTAACAAATCCACCTGTTGTCGTTGTTTTTGTTACTTCATTAGAACAATATCCATCTTTATGAAGATCCCCAAGAAGCTGGAATGCTGCTTTGAACTTTTCATTATTTGTTGCCTGCATAACCATATTTTCTGTATCATACATTTTCGGTTCTCCATAGAGTGCTCGTACAAGTTCACACACCCAACCGCCAAACCACATGCCATATGTTTTCTCAGGTCCCTCACCAGAAGTTAGTGTTTTGGCAAGTTCTACAAATTCTGTTTCTGTCCAATCCGCAGTAGGATATTCCAGATTTGCTTCATCAAAAATGTCTTTATTGTATGCAATTACATAATTAGAATACATATAAGGAAGAGAAAGCAGTTCTCCATCAAAATCAAAAATATCCAACAAACTTTCGTCCCAGCAACCTGCTGATCCACTTGCCTCCAAATACGGTGTCAAATCAGCAAATAAATCCTCAGATGCAAATGGGGAAAAAATATCACGCGACATACGGATAACATCCGGTGCCTTCCCAGAGGAAAACCACACTTGTAACTTGGTAGGATAATCTGGACCTGAACAATATGTATAATCCAATGTTACATTAGGATGATCTGCTTTCCAAATTTCCAGGAGCTGATCCAATCGATCAATCTCCGACTGTTCTGCCCAGAATGCCATTGATAAATGTACATTTTCTTCCGTATCTGCTGCACAGATGTTTGCTGTCCCAGACATTGCCATAAGCGAAGCCAATACTCCTGCAACCATTCTTTTTAATTTCTTTGTTGTTTTCATAAGCGCCCTCCATATCATTTATCTTATTTTTTACACTCATTTTTATATATAAGTATCTTGTTACATTGCACAAAATGAATATGCAAAAATACATCGTCTGTTTGAGACTGCCTGTTCTGGCATACCACCGTTCATAGAAAACGCCTCCAGCTCTCCAATTGAATCTGCATATTCTTCATTTAGAGCAAAAAATATTTCCTCTTTTTCCGAAAGTTCAATTGCTCTGGTCCAACCCTTAGTCGAAACACTTTTGCAAAAATGCAACAAACCTGTATCCTGCTCAATCTTAAAAACAGACACATTGTTACATCCCCTGTTACTTGCATATAAATATTTTCCGTCTTTAGAAACCAATATATCTGCAGCCAGATTTTCTCCAACAAAACTCTCTGGAAGAGCTGAAATCTTCTGTATATTTTTCCAAGATTCTTCATACGTAAAAACATAGATTTCCGATGATAATTCTGTCAACAGATAACACCATTTCCCATCAGGGTGAAAAGCTATATGCCGCGGTCCGCAACCAGGAGTTGCTTTCCATTCAAATTCAAATTTTACAGTTTTGCTTTTTTGCTCTATTGAAAGCATGTATAGTCTATCTGCTCCAAGATCTGACACAATTGCCAGTCGTTCCTCTGGAGACAGATATACGGAATGTGGATGTGAACTTTCTTGTCTTTTTACATTTGGTCCACTACCTTCAAACATAAAGGACTTAACCATTTCTAATTTGGGCAATTCTGCTACAACAGAAAATATCAATACTTCTCCCGTTCCATAACAACTTGCAAATAAAAGCCTTCCATCTTTACTGCTCTGTAAATGACTGAATGTTCCTTTTTTATAAATATAAGAAGTCAAAAACTGTAGCTCGCCTTCCGAGATTATTCTGTACACAGCAATCATCCCCTGTCCATCATATTCACCTGCTGCAAACAGATAAGGAGCATCAGTACTTTTACAGAGATAAGTAATATTCTGTACCTCACTTTTCTCAAACAGGATGGAAAATAATTTATTTTCCCAATTATATTCCCATGCAATAATTCCATTATTTTTCTGATGAATTCCTGTATACAGAACCGTTCTCATCCTAATCTCCTACTTTACAATATAAGTTCCTCTTCCATGAATACCGTCGTAATCTTCTGTCGCATCCATAGAATTTTCTCCGCATGCCTGTCCACCATCAACTAAAAAATCCGCACCGGTAATAAATCCTGCCTCTTCAGAACAAAGAAACGCTGCCATGTATCCTATATCTTCGCCTGTTCCTGTTCTTCCAATCGGAATACGATCTGCATCCCCTTCATAAGTCTTATCTTCATATCCCTTTGGATTGATAGCGATACAGCCTGGTGATACAGTATTTGCTCTGATTCCAAATGGACCAAACTCTCTGGCAATAGATTGTACAGAACGTTTCAAGCCGGCTTTCATACCACCATAAATACAATCAATAGGGGTCGGCTGTATAGATTTGACAGATGCAGTAAAAACCATACTGCCTTTGATTTTATTATCAATCATATGCTGCCCAACCAAAGTTGCCAAAAGAATGCCTGCTCTGTAATTCACCATATACACATGGTCAATTTCCTCTACTTTTGCATAACGCAGATATTTTTCGTATCCTACTCCTGCATTGCTCATAAGTACATCAATTTTTCCATAAATGCCAATTGCTGTATCAACCAGCTTATAAATATCCTCCACTTTACTTAAATCGCAATCAAATAATTCACATCGAACACCATATTTTTCAGTTACATATTGCTGCACTTCTTTTGCCTTTTCTGTCTCACCATTGTATGCGAGAAAAAGATCATATCCTTTTTCTGCAAATACATTAGCAACTCCTCTGCCAACCCCTCTGTTGGCACCTGTAATAATTGCTGTTTTTCTACCCATTTTTCGACCTCCCTATTATTTTTATTTATGGTACATATATATATGTCGGTATCGTTAGACTCTCAAACAGTTCTTCTGTGCTTGCAATTACATCCTCAATTTTCTGATCTGAGAGCAGTCTGGCTGTCATATCCTTGAAAGGTTCTTTAATCCACCAGGCACATTTATCCATATACACTTCATAATCATACTCTTTTTTATATAATGAATTTTCATCTGCTTCCGTGTTAAGCAAATGCATTCCTTCTGGTAATTCTATATCATCTTCGTTTACATCTGTTGATAAAAATTCTATAAGAAGATTTGCATTTTCTTTTGCATCAGATTTTGAATCAATTCCAAGAATAAAGCTTAGGGAATTGATTTCATTTGCCTCACCTTCCTCGACAACCAAAGAACCCGGCATATATTTTTTTTCGAAATCATCTCCCAATTGCTGATACAATGACCATATATCACTCATTATCACAACCGCTTTATCTGACTCAAAAGCATCCATAGCCTCTGCTGTATTAATCAACAAATTTTTATTCGAAAAATAACCTTTTTGGCTCAAATTATAAATTAATTCCATGTATTCCAACAAAACCGGATCATCTGCCCTGACTTTTCCATTCTGAAGGTCATTTGCAAAAAAGCTTGTCTGATTAAAATTCCTCAGTACCAACATCAACCATTGTATGTACATTTCATAAAAGCCTTTTTCATCTTCACCTCCAAAAATAATTGGCGTGATTTCTCTTCTTAATGCCTCTCTGAAAATCTTTTCCAAGTCTTGCGCATTTTTCGGAATTTCATAATTCAGTTTTTCCAAAACTGAAAGATTATAGCAGGCAACCAGTTTATTTGATATAAAAGGAATTGCATACTGACATTTATTCACTTCATAAATTTTTAGGTTTTCTGACTGATAATTATCAAGATATATTTCTCCTGTCAAATCGGTCAGACGTCCTCTGGTTTCCAGTGATAAAAACGTGTCATACTTCGGTTTCATAAATATTACATCTGCTATTTTTTTCTCACTGCTGATCTGCTCCCGCATAAAATCTTCATAATAGTTTTCTGAAACGAAAGACACTTGTATCTTTATAGACGGATATTTTGCCTCAAACTTCTGAAATATATGGTCAAACAGATCTGTTTTTTCTCCCCAGATTAGCACATCCAGAAGTTCTTTTTCTTTTGCAGATGTTTTATTTTTCCCCAATAGTGAAAAAACAAATGCGCTTCCTAAAACTATCGTCAAAAGAACGGTTATTACAATTTTTTTATTTTTCTTGTTTGTAATCATATTCTATCACCCTGTTTATTTTGGTTATATATCGCAGATTTCAGATTTTGTTTTCTTTATTCGTATTTATCGCATCTTTTTTGGAACTCTTTTGGCGTCATACCTGTACATCGTTTAAATAACTGACTGAAATAACGTCCATCATGATACCCTAACTTCACTGCTACTTCGTATACACGTGCATCTGGTTCATTCAACATATTCTTTGCTTTATCCATCTTAATATCCGTGACTATATCTGAAAAAGTTTTCCCACATTCTTTCACGAATAATTCACTCAAATATGTAGCATTAATATTATATTTCTTTGCATAATCTTTCAAAAGTTTTACTTCTGAATAATTATCACGAATATCTTTTTGGATATTGTAAATAACAGGATGTAGTATTTTCTTCTCCATTTTTTCCATTTTTTCTGTAAGCTTTTTTAATGTTTCGGTTGTTCTTACAGCAATTTCCATTTCAGAAAATTCCCGTTTTATTTTTGGAAATGAATCGTAAAATTCTTTAAAGATCAGTTGTTTTTCGCCTTTTTCTTCATTCATGGCTATATAAAGATAATACGAAAGTCGAATCATAAGATTTTGTCTTTCCTGAATGCTGTTTGTTTTATTGAAATATAACACCAGTTTTTCAGCAACTTGATCAAATTTTTTGTCTTTCCATAATGCATAAATTATTCTTTCCTCTTCCAGTTTTGCATCTTTCATCTGTATGATCATATGTTGATTTGTTCTGTCATTTTCCATGCACTGTTCCACTTCCAGATATTTGGAATATAAATCTCTTCCATCGAAAAATCCAGTCTCAATATGAGCAATAGGAAGGAATAAATTATTTTCCAGTACATCCACCATTTCTTCACATAATTTTTTTATCTGATATTCTATTTGTTGTGTCTGCATTGTAGAATGAAAATATTCTGTATAAAAAACCAGATAGAACATATTATATGATTCACTGATCAGGCAATACTGAATTTTCTGCTTCTTCAATTCCAACAATTCTTCTATGATATTTTTTACTGCGTATAAAATAAGACCTGAATCAGATGGCGTAAAGCCTCCTATTTTCTGATATTCCTGAATCCTGCATCCAGATAAAATGACCTGTTTTTTCCAAAATAACGATTCTGCTGAAATCAGCCCATGAAGCATATCTGAAATTTGTATCTGCAACTTATTATCACGATCTATATTTTTGGCTTTAACCATTTCTATCAATTCACAAACCGTTTCCTGTACTGATTTTATTGTAATGGGTTTAATTAAAAAATCATGTACCTGATACTGAAGTGCAGTTCTGGCATATTCAAAATCTGCATAAGCGGTAACTATGACAATTATCGTATCCTGAGACAATTCCCGTATCTGACGAGTCATTTCTAATCCATCGCATACAGGCATTCGAATATCTGTTAAAACAATTTCTGGTTTATATTTTTTAAAAAGTTCTAACCCCTCTTCTCCATGACAAGCTGTAAATACTTCCAGTGGAAACATTTTCTGTATCTGTTTGGCCACACTTTCTCGGATTAGTCGTTCATCTTCTACATATAATAATCTCATGTCTCTTTCCTGCCTTTCGCCTCTGTTTTTATATTAATTACCAACATAAACATATGATTTTCATAATGTACCTGTAGCTCCGCATTACTGCCATACATTAATTTTAATCTTCGGTAAACATTATATAGTCCAATTCCTAATGATTTCACTTCTGTTTCATTCGGTCGATAATCTTCTGTAAATTTTCTTTTCAAATTTTCCAGTTCTATTGGTTTTAATTCTGCATAATTATTACTAAAACAAAAGGATATGATTCCATTTTCTTTTTTAGCTGTAAGTTTAATTTCTACTGTTTCCATATGAAATTCCACACTATGCTTAATCGCATTTTCAACAATGGGTTGAAATGTTAGTTTGGGAATTTCCAGAGACTGTAATTCCTTTGGAACATCTGCGAAATAGCAAAATCGATCTTCATATCTCTTGGACTGTAATAACAAATATTGCTCTACATGCTCTAATTCCTGTCCTACTGTAGATGGTGCATCAATTTCATATAAGCCATACCGCAAAAGATTTGACAGTGCATCCACCATTTCACATGCCTCTATAGCTCTTTCTTCATCTAAAATCATCCAATAGATAGAATTTAGTGTATTATATAAAAAATGGGGATTTAACTGTGATAGAAGAAAACGCATTTCCAATTTTCGATTCTGTTCTTTTTCAATAGAAAGCTCTGTTAACATCCTAGAAAACTGTACACTCAAAGCATTGATTTCTTCCACCTGACTGTGTGGAAGCTGAATGCAAAAATCTCCCTGCTCAATTTGTTTCATAACTCCAGTTAATTCTAACGTTGGACGCTTGATCCACTTTATCCATATACTGCTGCAAAACAAACTGAGCAGCATGACGGGACTCATACAAATCAATACAATAATGATACTCTTACAGGATTCCTCAAGCAAATAGGAACGCGCATAATGCCCCACGACTTTCAGATTATTGTTAATTAATGATTCTTCTGTAAAATATCCTTCTCTTTCTGATATCTGAAACTTCTTTTTTTCCTGTTCTCTTAACAAAAGAGGAATATTTTTATTATCACAAACATAATACTGCATAACCGCCTTTTCATTTTGACTTACCGTTTCAATCCATTTAGTGTTAACAACCAGAAATTGATAACCTATGATTTTTCGACTACTTGACGCATATATTGTTCTACCAAATACACTATACGGTCTTTCTATTCCTTTTATAATCAGTCCATTTTCTTCTGGCAAAAGTGTAAACCCACTTTCAAGTTTGGAAATTTGCTTAAACCACTTCTTCTCCCTGAGTTCATAGCAGTTCTGAATTCCAACAATATCATTTTGAATATGATATGGTTCTCCAATTAAAGGATAAATAATCATATCGCTAATGGCTGGATGACTTGTGCTCAAAGATTCCAACAGCTGATGCGTACAATATTTTTCATAAACTGAAGATTCCTGAGCATTATCTCTTTGTAATGCCTGTTGTACTGAAATATTCAAATAAGAATTATCCGCAATGGTATATATACTATTTAAATCCTTTCCGAGTAATTCAGCCACTTGGTTAGTGTTTGCTTTTAGCATTTCTGAAATACTGTCTCTTTTTGAATAAAAACTGGTAATTCCTATAATACAAGATGAAATCAACAATATTACGAATTGTGCAATAACAATAAAAGTGATCCATGATAAATTCACTTTTGCTTTCATAAAACACATCCTTTCATTATCTATAAACCATTTTCACTCTATTTAATATATACCATATCAATAGCCAGCACAAAATATAATGTATTTCATATTTTGTTTGCTATTCTAATATTTTGTTTGTTAATGTTAGTAAAGCAATTTATTTTACGCTTATCGTTATTATAAATCTGAAACGCCCTTACACATAAAAAAGCTCATAGTATTTCTTGTATGAGCTTTTTCAACAATCTTATAATATCTATCTTTAATCCTGTGGATATTTCAATCCCCACTGTTTTCTTAACATATCACACTGTTTTAATATTGATACTGTCTCTTCCCAGGTCATCACCGGTGATTCTTTGATTCCATCTCGGATGCACTGGTTCACATGTGCGATCTCGAACTGATACCCTTCATCTTCGATGCCTGCAATCTTCTGTGGTACTGGTCTTTCGATGACCTCTGTCTTGTCTCCCACTGTCAGTTGTAACTGCCATGGTTTCCAGAACTGTGGGATCACCATATGTCCTTTTTGTACCATAGATATAAGCCGTATCAATCATGTCTGTACGTATCGAGCTGCACATCAGTCCCAGTTCCCCTTTATCATACTGGGCAATCCATGCTGCCTGTTCATCCACCTGCAGATGATGTTCATCTGTATCCATGGATGCCACACCGCTGATGAATATCGGTTCTTTTTTCAGTATCATCTTGGTAAAATGCAGATCGTATACTCCTACGTCCAGAAGACTTCCTCCTGCACGGTTCGGATCCATTAATCTGGATGTCATATCTTCATTGCGGAAAGAAAAATTGGTGCTTACTACACGCACATCTCCGATGTCCTTTAAATGTGCCTCGATCTCTTTGATCAATGGGAAGAATCTGGTCCATACTGCTTCCATCAGGAATACCTGATTCTTCTTCGCACACTCTGTCATTTTCTCCCACTGATGCACATTGATACCTGCCGGTTTTTCCACCAGTACAGACTTTCCAGCTTCCATAGCTTTGATTGCCAGCTCCATATGTGCGGTATGCGGTACCGGGATATAGACAATGTCAATATCTTCTCTTGACAGCATCTCTTCATATGTCAACACTTCCGGTATCTGAAACTTTTCTGCGGTCTTTGCAGCACTTTCTCTGGTTCTGGATGCTACTGCCACGATCTCCATATCATCAATCTGGCATGCCCCTTTCATCCAACGATCTAAAATCTTACCCGCACCCAAAAGTCCCCAGCGTATTTTTCTATTCATAATTTTCGCCCCCATTTTTATCTTTATTATACTGCATGTTTTTACTTTTTGAAGGAAAAATTCTCATAAAAATTATATTTTATGTAATACTTGAATTAACCTGCTGAATATGTTATAGTAGCAGCAGGCAAAAGGTAGTAAAGAAACCATACGTTAACACAACGAAAACCCCGATAGGTTCGAGCTATCGGGGTTTTCTATTCCATTTTTTGCGAGGCGGCTTAGATCGTCACCTCATCAAACAGTCCTTTTACTGTCGGATAGATCTTTGCAAATTTTGCATATCTGTCATTGTATTTTTCTACCAGTTCCGGATCTGGTTCGATGGTATCGATTACTTTGACCAGCTTTTCTGCTGCTTCTTCTACGGATGCAAATTCTCCGCATGCTACTGCAGCCAGCATAGCTCCGCCGTATCCAGGGCCTTCTTCACTTTCGATCACATCTACTTTGATTCCCAGTACGTTAGCGATAATCTTCTTCCACAATGGGCTCTTTGCTCCGCCGCCGCAGATCTTGGTTCTCTCGATCTTAATACCAAGTGACTTGGCTACTTCAAAGGAATCACGGATAGCAAATGCTACACCTTCCAGAACAGCCTGTGTCATATCGGCTCTTGTGGTATCCATGGTCATACCGATGAAAGTTCCTCTTGCATTCGGATTGTTGTGAGGAGAACGTTCTCCCATCAGGTATGGCAGGAAGAATACATGGTTTTCTCCGAGTCTTTCGATCTTTGCCTGCTCTGCTGCGTAATCTTTGGTTCCGATGATCTCATCCATCCACCACTTGTTGCAGGATGCTGCAGAAAGCATGCAGCCCATCAGATGATAGTATCCGTCTGCATGAGCAAAGGAATGTAATGCGTTGTGCTCGTCTACGCCAAATGTCTTGCTTGAGATAAAGATGGTTCCGCTGGTTCCAAGGGAGATATTACATCTTCCATCACCTACGGTTCCGGTTCCTACTGCTGCCGCTGCATTATCACCGGCACCTGCTACAATCTTTACAGTCTCTGGGAATCCCCAAATTAACCTTTCAACCCATTGTTGAAAATGCGATTAAGCATAGTGTGGAATTTCATACGGAAACAGTAGAAATTAAACTTACAGCTCAAAAAGAAAATGGAATCATATCCTTTTGCTTTAGTAATAATTATGCAGAATTAAAACCAGTAGAACTGGAAAATTTGAAAAGAAAATTTACAGAAGATTATCGACCGAATGAAACAGAAGTGAAATCATTAGGAATTGGACTATATAATGTTTATCGAAGATTAAAATTAATGTATGGCAATAATGTGGAGCTACAGGTACATTATGAAAATCATATGTTTATGTTGATAATTAATATAAAAACCGATGCGAAAGGCAGGGAAGAGATATGAGATTATTATATGTAGAAGATGAACGACTAATCCGAGAAAGTGTGGCCAAACAGATACAGAAAATGTTTCCACTGGAAGTATTTACAGCTTGTCACGGAGAAGAGGGGGTAGAACTTTTTAAAAAATATAAACCGGAAATTGTTTTAACAGATATTCGAATGCCTGTATGCGATGGATTAGAAATGACTCGTCAGATACTGGAATTGTCTCAGGATACGATGATTGTAATAGTTACTGCTTATGCAGATTTTGAATATGCCAGATCTGCACTTCAGTATCAGGTGCATGATTTTTTAATTAAACCCATTACGATAAAATCAGTACAGGAAACGGTTTGTGAATTGATAGAAATGGTTAAAGCCAAAAATATAGATCGTGATAATAAGTTGCAGATACAAATTTCAGATATGCTTCATGGGCTGATTTCAGCAGAATCGTTATTTTGGAAAAAACAGGTCATTTTATCTGGATGCAGGATTCAGGAATATCAGAAAATAGGAGGCTTTACGCCATCTGATTCAGGTCTTATTTTATACGCAGTAAAAAATATCATAGAAGAATTGTTGGAATTGAAGAAGCAGAAAATTCAGTATTGCCTGATCAGTGAATCATATAATATGTTCTATCTGGTTTTTTATACAGAATATTTTCATTCTACAATGCAGACACAACAAATAGAATATCAGATAAAAAAATTATGTGAAGAAATGGTGGATGTACTGGAAAATAATTTATTCCTTTAATAATAATATTCTTGGAATCCGGATAAAACTGAACTGATCAGCCTGAGTGCCATAATAGTATTCAAAATTCATACTGTTATCTCACCTCTTTTCCATTGATCCAGAAGTTCCAGAATTACACTTTCCATATCCTCCGTCGTATATTTATCAGAGAAGAAATTTCTCAGTTTTTTCTCTGATAACGTGATTTTTTGTTCCTGCTTCCTGCCAGGCTGACTGTTTACCAGTATGGAGATCATTTTCGCCTGCGTCATCGGTCCTGCTTCAAGTGCTGTGCGGAGTGCCGCTACCTGAACTGCTTTAACCGTACCATTTTCCTTGATGTATTCAAATAACCATGTTTGAATCTCTTTGTCAATATAGGAAATGTCAACCGCAACAGTAAACTGCAGACGTTTCTTATCTACATAATCAAGAAGGTCTGGAATGAGTTCCGTTAGGCGGATGTACCGCTGAATACTTCTTGCACTTTCACCCACTTGATTTCCAAGTTCTTCATCAGACCTTAAATTTGTGCCACTTTGGCACGAATTATTTTTAGGTGGTCTTCCTGCTTGTCTCTTCATTGCGCCTAATTTCATTTTATATGCAAACGCCTTTTCACTTGGAAGTAGTTCTTCTCGTTGGATATTGGCATCTACCATTATGACAATGGCTTCATCGTCTTCTATATCCCTTACAATGGCCGGTATTGTCTCCAATCCAGCTTTTATTGCAGCGTGCATTCTCCGATGCCCGGATATCATCTCATAACTATTATTCTTATCTGGCCTTACTAAAACAGGTGTCAGCACACCATTCTGTTTAATACTCTCTACCAGGTCATCCATCTTATCGTCATCCAAAACCTTAAATGGATGATTTACAAAGCTGTGTATTCTGCTAATCTCAATATCTGTTGCACTTTCCTCGCCGGATACTCCCAGCAGTTCATCTATACTAGGCATCTTTATTTTGTCTGCACTCTTACTCTTCATTTCCCAGTACCTCCTTTGCAATCGTCTCATATGCTTTCGCTACTTTTCCATTCAGGCAATGAGAAAAAATGCTGACACCTTCTGCACTTGTTTCAGCTGCTTTCACTGACATAGGAATCACCGTATCAAAAATCTCTATCTTTTCTCCATAAGCTTCACGCACTTTACCAGCCACATCTTTTGCATAGTTTGTGCGAAAATCTACCATTGTGAGAAGTATTCCTTCAAATACGAGCTGCCTGTTCAGCCGTTTTTTCACCATTGCAATCGTATGTATCAGTTGCTGAAGACCTTTCACCGGAAGGTAAGCCGCCTGTACTGGAATCAACACGGAATCCGCAGCAACCAGCGCATTGATTGTCATTAGTCCCAGACTTGGCATACAATCAATTAAGATATAGTCATACTCCGTTCTCGCAGCCTCAATATATTCCTTCATAATCAGCTCTCTGCTCATCACGTTCCCCATTGTTACTTCCAATGCAGATAATTCAATATTTGCCGGAAGCAGATCTACATTTTCTTTATGATGCAGAATGCCATCTGTGATCTCAAATTCTTTTTCATTGATAATAGCCATCATAATTGTAGCAAGTGTAGTTCCTATTTCGTCCGGTTCTACATAGCCAAGACTTGCTGTAAGGCTTCCCTGTGGATCTGCATCAATCAGCAGAACTCTCTTTCCCTGTCTGGCAAGTCCAATTCCAAGATTTACGGTTGTGGTGGTTTTTCCAACTCCGCCCTTCTGATTTGATATTGCGATTACTCTACACATAATTTTCCTCCTATTTTGCTGCCGTTTTCTGCGGTTTCCATTGGTTTAACATGCTCAGTATCTCTTCTTTCATTTCTGCCGGGGTATATGATTTTGGGAAATACCGATACAGTTGTTCGTTGTTAAACATCACTCTGGTAATTTCCCCTTTTTTGATCTCACCCATGATCTCTCTCATTTTTGTTCCCGTCAGCTTTTTCTCACGGCTTAATTTCTTCATTCTCTGTGCCTGGGAAATGGATGGGACTGCCTGTGTATACTCCATAGCATCTATAAATTCCTTTTGTTCCTCTATCGTTAAATACGAAAGTTCCACAGCCGGGTTAAATGAAAGTTCACCGTTATCCAGCTTTTCCAGTAACTCAGGAATCAAATCCGTCAGTTTCAGATACCGCTGTACCTGTTTTGCGCTGTCACCAAATTCTTCACCAATGATTTCTACTGTCTTTTTTCCTTTCAACGGGTAGTCAGACTGGCTACTTTTTCTTCTTCCTCCGGTTCGCTTCATAGCTTCATTCTTCATCTTATAAGCAAAAGCCTTTTCACTGAATGTTATCTGCTGCCTCTGTAAATTGGAATCCACCATATTAATTACTGCTTCATCATCTGACATGACTCTGATAATGACCGGCACCTTCCTGTAACCAAACTTTTCAGCAGCTGCCTTTCTTCTGTGTCCGGAGATAATCTCATAAACACCATCTGGAATCGGTCGTACAATCAGTGGGTTTATGATTCCGTATTTCTCAACACTCGCACTGAGCCGAATCATTTCCTGATCCATTCGAACCTTAAATGGATGGTTCTTAAAGGTCCGCAGACGTTCCAGCTGAATCTCTATAATTTTTTCGCCATCTTCTGGAACTGATGCACTTCGTGTATCCACTGTATCCATATCTTTCCTCCATTTCTTATCTGCAACAGAAAAAGCCTGTCCAGATAGATTTCTTTTTGAAATCTGATCCAAACAGGCTTACTGTTGACCTTAGTTCTCACTAAGCAAAGATTCTATTGTATTCACACCTAATAACTTACCGCCGGATATTTCCCTTCCTCTTTTTTCTTATCTGAGCTTGAATTTACATCCACTTTCTCAAATAAACAGCTGGCTTTTCTCTTTTATTAGAATTTCGATTTATTTCCAGCTATTATACCAGCAGTGCGTTTTATTAGACAGCGGCTAATAGAATTCTTTCCGTATTAGCTGATATTCCATTCCTTTTTCCCCTTGAAAAAACAAAAAAGCGGAAATCATATTAGAAATTTTTCTAATACATTCCGCTTTTGATAGGACGTCCCGTGCGGGAATCGAACCCACATCTAGTGCTTAGGAGTTCCCTGTGGTGGTTAGTATGCAGTAGTTCGATTATCCTGTAAGGGACGTTTAACGCCCCAAAAAGCGGAAAAGGGGCTTGCACAACGACTCTGCTAATAAACTCTAATATTCAATTATATCCTTTAGAGTGTTAGCAGGCTGTTAGCAAACCAACCACTTTTTCGGGAATTACTGATAATTTGTTACAATCGTATTTAAAATCATTTATCACATGGAAACAAGATACCCGTTAGGTTGAATTTAATTAAGTTAAAGGACGTTCAGAAATGAGCGTCTTTTTTCATACCCAAAATCGAAAGGAGAAAGAGAAAATATGAATAAGCTAGTAAAGCGATTGCTGACAGGAACGCTTGCTTTTGCAACCATTCTTACGGCATTACCAGTGACGGCGGTTCATGCTTCCGGCAATCAATACTGGACAGAATCAGCAGAACGTGTCGGCTACATTGAACACGTTATGAATGATGGTTCTATCAAATCTACGTTCCATGAGGGACACATGAAAGTTGAGGGCGAAACTGCCTACTGCGTGGACATCAATACCAATTTCAAGAATGGATATAAAACAAGGTCTGACGCAAGTACACGCATGAGTAGTGATCAGATTGCGGACGTTGCTCTTTCCTTAGAGTACGTCAAGCAATATACCGCTACTCATACAGGGCTGAATAACAACCAGAAGTATTTGCTGGAACAATGTGTTGTCTGGCAGAGATTGAGTGAACAGCTCGGCTGGCAGTGCGACAACGTCAGAGCTTCCTATAATGAAATCTCACAGGCAGTACAGAATGAAGTGTATGCTGGTGCGAAAGCATTTGTGAAAGCAAACAAAGGACGCTATGAATGTGGCGGTTACATTTATACTGGCGAAGGACAGGACATCGGACAGTTCTGGGCGAAGTTAAATGTGGGAAATGCAAAAGTCAAAAAGACTTCTTCCAATCCAACGGTCACAGATGGTAACGCCAGCTATTCCTTTGAGGGTGCGACATTTGGTGTCTATTCTGATAAGAGCTGTAACAGCCAGCTTGCCACACTTATTGCCGATGGAAACGGTGATACCAAAGAAGTTGAGGTAAAAGCCGGAACAGTTTACATCAAAGAGCTTTCTGCTCCAAAGGGTTACAAGCTGGATTCTACAGTCCATGCCTTAAATGTGGAAGTTGGAAAAACAGCGACATTGACTGTTGCTGACACTCCAAAGGTCACAGAAACTTTGATTGATTTATTCAAAATCGACATGGAAACAGGAAAATCCACTCCACAGGGAAATGCATCTTTAGAGGGTGCAGAGTTCACATGGAGCTATTATGACGGTTACTACAATGCAGATAATCTTCCTGCAAAGGCTACCCGTACATGGACAACCAAAACCGTTGCCGAAAAAAACAGTGACGGAACTATCCATTATGTATCCAGACTTGCCGACAGCTACAAAGTATCCGGCGACAGCTTCTATACACAGGACGGTAAAAATGTATTGCCACTTGGTACACTCACTGTCACAGAAACAAAAGCACCAAACGGCTACTTATTAGATGGTGCATATATGCAGGCTGACGGAAGTTCCGAACAGATTAAGGGAACGTACCTTACACAGATTTCCGAAGATGGCGAACTTGCCGTACTTTCTGGAAGCAACCAGTATTCCGTATCTGACAAGGTTATCCGTGGCGGTGTGAAAATCCAGAAACGTGACCTTGAAACAAAGGATACCAAAGCACAGGGAAGTGCGACCTTACAGTACACAGAATTTAATATCATTTCCTTAAATGACAGTCCTGTACTGGTTGAGGGAAAATTATACAGCAAGAATGAAACTGTCAAGAAAATTCAGACAGGAATTGACGGAATCGCTTCTACTTCTGCTGATTTACTCCCTTACGGAAATTACAGATTAGAAGAAAGCAAAGCACCAGAGGGCTACTTGACAGATGGTGCAAAGGCAATCGACTTTTTTATCACGGAAAATGGAAAAATCGCGGACTTGACCGACAAATCCCACTCTGTCTACAACCAGATTAAACGTGGCGATATTGAGGGTGTAAAAATCGGTGCAGGTACACACAAACGTCTTGCAGGTGTTCCATTCAGAATTACAAGCAAGACAACGGGAGAATCCCATATTGTAGTTACTGACAAAAACGGTCAGTTCTCTACTGCTTCAAGCTGGGCTTCCCACAAGGTCAATACCAATGCCGGAAAATCCAGTGAGGACGGTGTATGGTTTGGGACATCTGAACCAGACGACAGCAAAGGTGCATTACTCTATGATACCTATGTGATTGAGGAATTAAAGTGTGATTCCAACGCCGGATTTAAGCTGATTCCAGCCTTTGAGGTGGTTGTATCCAGAAATAAAGTGACCGTAGATTTAGGGACACTTACTGATGAATACGAAAAAGAAATCACAATCCATACCACAGCGACCGACAAGAAAACAGGCGAAAAAATGATTGTTGCCGGAAAAGACATCAAGATCGTGGACAAAGTCACACTTGATGGCTTGGAAGTTGGAACAAAATATAAACTTTCCGGCTGGCAGATGTTAAAGGAAGAAAACGCCGAACTTCTGATTGACGGGAAACGTGTAGACAATGATTACACATTCACTGCTGACAGCGAAAAAATGACGGTTGAGATTACTTACAGTTTTGATGGTTCAGCTCTTGGCGGTCAGAACCTTGTTACATTTGAGGAATTGTACGATATGAGCAATCCGAAAGAGCCTGTCAAGGTTGCCGAACATAAAGACATCAACGATGATGGACAGACGGTTCTTATCACAGAACGTATCATCAAAATCCATACGACCGCTACGGACAAGAACGGCAAGAAAGAAATCGAAGCCGGAAAAGATGTAACGATTGTGGATAAAGTCACATTAGATGGTCTGGAAGTTGGAACAAAATACAAACTTTCCGGCTGGCAGATGTTAAAAGAGGAAAATGCAGAACTTCTGATTGATGGAAAGAAAGTATCCAATGATTATGAGTTTACAGCCGACAGTGAAAAAATGACGGTTGAGATTGCATTTACCTTTGATGGTTCTTCTCTTGGTGGAAAGAGCCTTGTCACATTTGAGGAATTATACGATATGACCAATCCAGACGAACCAAAGAAAGTGACAGAACATAAGGACATCACAGACGATGGACAGACTGTGACAATCAAGGAAGTGCCGGAAGTCCCAGACACACCAAAGGATACTGACACGCCGGATACACCATCTACGGTTAAGACAAGTGACAGCCCAAAAACAGGCGACAATACCAATATCTATGCTTACCTTGCCATGCTCGGTCTTTCCTGCGTAGGGCTTGGCGGTATGCTTTACTTCAAACGCCGTAGAAAGAAATCATAAGGCGGTAATGTAGCGGTTGGTAGAGCGTTCAAGGTCGCCACCCTTTTTGCAACTTCACGCTCCCGTGAAGCTCTGATTTACGGGGGCGTGAAGTCCACTAGGGGCGTGGGGAGTGTAGCTCCCCACAAAGTACAGCAGGAAAGAACTTATATATAGAAAGAAAAGAGGTCAATTATCATGGAATTAAGATTTGTCGTACCAAATATGGAAAAGACATTCGGAAACTTGGAGTTTGCCGGAGAAAATACTACGGAACAGCAGAGAATCAACGGGCGTATGGCTGTCATTACCAGAAGCTACAACCTGTATTCCGATGTGCAGAGAGCCGATGATGTAGTTGTGACACTTCCTGCCAAAGCTGGCGAAAAACATTTCTCGCCGGAGCAGAAAGTAAAACTTATCAACCCACGAATCACTACTGATGGCTATAAAATCGGAGAACGTGGATTTGTCAATTACATCTTACTTGCAGACGATATGTTACCAGCAGAAAATAAATAAGGGGGTATTCAGATTATGAGATTAGCAAATGGAATCGTCATTGATAAAGAAAAGACTTTCGGAGTGTTGAAGTTCTCCGCATTACGCCGTGAAGTTCATGTACAGAATGAAGATGGAACAGTCAGTGAAGAAATCAAGGAACGTACTTACGATTTAAAATGCAATACACAGGGACGCATGATACAGGTATCCGTTCCGGCGACTGTACCATTAAAGGATTATGATTACAATGCCGAAGTGGAACTTATCAATCCTGTTGCAGATACGGTAGCCAATGCGAATTACCGTGGTGCAGATGTGGACTGGTATGTAAAGGCAGACGATATTGTTCCGAAGAACAAAGGCACTCATGCCGGAAATCCACAGAACAATGCTCCCCAGCAACCGCCGAAGAAATAAGTTTGTAACTAATGGATTTTCATTGTATTGTTCAAATGTAATTGATATAATATAAAAAAATCAAATCGGGATTTGAGGAGAACAATGAATGGCAACATGGAGTGGTATAAGGAAAAAGTTGGAAACGGAATATCTGGCTCAAAGTCTGCAAGGTCATATTCAGTATTATGCAACATCATATAGCAGGAGTCACGACCATGAGGGACGGGCGGCGATAAGATATGATGGAAAAGAAATCATCAAGGGATGCTATTGGAACAATTGGGCGAAAGCAGACATGTTTCCTCAAGACGAAAAATATGAGAAACGCATGAAAGTAGAAAATGCGTATATGGACGATACAGCTATAAAATTGGGTATTTTTGACCAACGTTGTTTTTATAATGCGTTTGCAGAGTTTGATAATCAAGATATTGAAGCGAGTCTTAAAAGTGAAAATTTAATCGTAAAAATATTTGCTGTATTGGATAGACGAGTTGGTAAACGGCGATTAAGAATTATGAAAGAAACTATAATGGAAGAACCAGATACATTTCAAGAGTTTTATGCGATTCGGGCAAAAGCAGAAGGACTGTTATAAATTCCAGTTTTACAATTCAATACTTATATTCACAAAGCAGTTAGTCTACATGATTGACTGCTTTTCTTACGTCCAAAGAAAGGAGTTTATATGAAAGTATGGCAAAAATCTAAAGGTAACAGGATTCGTGCCAGTGACAAATCGCTGGTCTATCATTTCTGTATTGGCTGGCTGTTGCTCCTGTTTGTTGCGGTATTCCTGCTACTGAACCTGCGACAGATTCTTGTTACAGAATGGAAAGATTTTAACCTGTTCCATGCCGGAATTACTTGGACTGCCTACAATTCCATTACGGTTCTGATAGCGACTGGTGTTTGTGCATTGGTCGCTTTTCTCTACTACCGTTATGGATATGACCGTATCAAGCGGTTGCTACACAGACAAAAACTGGCTCGCATGGTGCTGGAAAATAAATGGTATGAAGCGGAGAACACCAAAGACAGCGTTTTTTTCACTGACCTGCAAAGCAGATCAAGAGAAAAAATCGTGTGGTTTCCGAAAATTTACTACCAGATGGACAATGGATTGCTCCATATCCTGTGTGAAATTACAATGGGAAAATATCAAGAACAGCTCCTGTCCTTAGAGGATAAACTGGAATCAGGACTGTACTGTGAGCTGACCGACAAGACACTGCATGACGGCTATATCGAATACACCCTGCTCTATGATATGATAGCGAACCGTATTTCGATTGATGAAGTGATTGCTGAAAACGGCGGTCTATGGTTAATGAAAAATCTGGTGTGGGAATATGATTCACTTCCTCATGCCCTTATCTGCGGTGGTACAGGTGGTGGAAAAACCTATTTTCTGCTGACCATCATTGAAGCCCTGCTAAGAACCAATGCGAATTTATACATTCTTGACCCGAAGAACGCTGACCTTGCAGACTTGGGAACGGTCATGGGAAATGTCTACCACACGAAAGACGATATGATTGAGTGCGTCAATGCCTTTTATGAGGGCATGGTCACACGCTCGGAAGAAATGAAACTGCACCCGAATTACCGTACAGGGGAAAACTATGCCTATCTGGGGCTTGCTCCACAGTTCCTTGTATTTGATGAGTATGTGGCGTTCTTGGAAATGCTCACGACAAAAGAAAGCACCGCCCTGTTAAGCCAGCTAAAGAAAATCGTCATGCTTGGCAGACAGGCTGGCTATTTTCTGATTGTGGCTTGCCAGCGTCCAGACGCAAAATATTTCGGGGACGGTATCAGAGATAACTTTAACTTCCGTGTGGGGCTTGGTCGCATGAGTGAACTTGGTTACGGTATGCTCTTTGGAAGTGATGTGAAAAAACAATTTTTCCAGAAGCGAATTAAAGGGCGTGGATACTGTGATGTGGGAACAAGTGTCATATCAGAATTTTACACTCCCCTTGTACCCAAAGGCTATGATTTCTTGGGTACGATTGGGGAACTTGCAGAAAGGAGAACAGAAAAAAAGGCTCTCGAACAATCCGAAGCCTTACTTTAATTTCAAGATGTCATTAGGTGTGCAGTCCAGATATTCACACAACTTTGCTAAGATGGAGAAGTCGATTCTGGTTACTTTATTTTTGCAGTAGTTGTTGAGCTGTGTCCTCTGTAAATTACAGGCTTCACAGACTTTGTTTTTACTGATATTCTTTTCTTTGAGAAGATTTTCTAAATCCATGTATACTGTCATTTTTGTTTACCTCGTCTTTTAATCAAATTATAAATATAGCTGTATTGAAAAATAAGCTGTTTTGCTCTACACTTGTACTGTAATACAGGTGTACGGAGGAAATTAAAATGATAAGAAAACGGACAATAATTATAGTAATCACTATACTTCTGCTCTTGGCAGGAATCCTGTTTTACCTGCAATGGGGACGACAGATGGACGTATCTTCTTCGTCTGGCTCTGGCTCTGATAACCATTATGAGCTACGGGTGTCGGTCATACTCAACACTTTGGTCGTGACCGATCAACAGAAATGTGCGGAACAAATATTTGAAAAATGCAGGGACAACTCTTTTCACAGTGTCCGTTTCAGTTATGATATTCAGATTCCCCACGCACTTTCTGTTACGGTCTACAAGAACCAGAAAGACGCTGAATCCGGCAACTCGGCATTTAGCTTTTCCTATCGGCAGGAGAACCAGATAGACGGCACATACAATATTGTGGACAATCCAGAAAAATTTACTCTGGAAATGGACTGATTGCACACATAAGGCAGGACGGACAGGTGGCGTGCGAAGCGAAAGCCACAGGTACGGACTAGCCTTGCTGGTGTGGCGGTAGCCACGCCAGCAGACAATAGCCCCTCGGTATCTAACAGAGGGGCACAAATCACAAGGAAACATACACAAAAGTTACTGATTCTTGGCTGAAATCAAGCATTTGGTAGCTTTTTTTACTGCTGTGACATCGGATATAAAATGTCACAGTTTTTTCGTAAAGGGGGTATCGCACTGAATGATACAGAGTGGATACAGGATTTTGCAGACAAACGTTTGCAGTACGGTGTATCCCAGACGAAACTTGCGGTCATGGCTGGAATCAGCCGTGAACATTTAAGCCGTATCGAATCCGGCAAGGTTGCGGTCACAGAGGAAATGAAAATAAAACTTCTGGAAGCTCTGGAAAAATTCAATCCAGACGCACCGCTTACCATGCTGTTTGATTATGTGAGGATACGGTTTCCGACACTGGATATTGGACATATCATTAAGGACATCTTACAGCTCAATATCCAGTACATGATACATGAGGACTTCGGGCATTACAGCTACACGGAACACTACTACATCGGAGATATTTTTGTATATACTTCCCCCGATGAAGAAAAAGGTGTCCTGCTGGAACTGAAAGGAAAAGGCTGTCGCCAGTTTGAAAGTTATCTGCTGGCACAGGAACGGAGCTGGTATGATTTCCTTATGGACGCTCTGGTGGACGGCGGTGTGATGAAACGCCTTGACCTTGCCATCAATGACCATACGGGAATGTTAGATATTCCAGAACTGACCGAAAAATGCCGGAATGAGGAATGTGTATCGGTGTTCCGTTCCTTTAAGTCCTATGCTTCCGGCGAATTAGTGAAGCATGAGGAACAGGACAAAGCTGGTATGGGCTACACCCTGTATATCGGCTCATTAAAAAGTGAGGTGTACTTCTGTGTCTATGAAAAAAGTTATGAACAGTACATCAAACTTGGGATTCCCATTGAGGAAGCACCGATAAAAAACAGATTTGAAATACGATTGAAAAATGAACGTGCTTATTATGCCGTCCGTGACCTGCTGACTTACTATGACGCTGAACGGACGGCATTTTCTATTATCAACCGTTACATACGTTTCGTGGATAAGGAGGTGGACAAAAAACGGAGCGACTGGAAATTATCTGTCCGCTGGGCGTGGTTCATCGGAGAAAACAGAGAGCCGTTAAAGCTCACGACAAAACCAGAACCTTACACACTGGACAGAACCCTACGCTGGATTCAACGGCAGGTTGACCCGACACTCAAAATGCTGGAAACAATCACAGCAAAAACAGGAATTGATTATCTGAAAGAAATCCGTAAATCCACGAAGCTGACGGAAAAGCACTACAAGATAATCGAACAACAGACCACATCTACCGAAGATGTGATTTTAGAAAAGGAGAATTGAAAAATGCAACGATTATTATTTGATTTCCTGTTTTTCTCATTAGGAGGAACGGCTGGCGTGATTGCCATGTGTATTTTACAGGCTGGCAGACAGTCTGACAGAAAAATGATGGAACTGAAAGGAGAAAAGAAAGCATGAATTTTGGACAGAACCTTTATAACTGGTTTTTAAGCAACGCACAGAGCCTTGTGCTTATGGCGATTGTGGTTATCGGTATCTACTTGGGATTCAAACGTGAGTTTTCCAAACTCATCGGATTCTTGGTAGTTGCCTTAGTAGCCGTTGGTCTTGTATTCAATGCGTCCGGCGTAAAAGACGTATTGTTACAGTTATTCAATAAGATTATTGGAGCGTAAAATTAAGAATCCCACATTTTGAACACAAACTTGTGGTAATATACTAATATCATTAAAATGTTTAAAGGAGATTCTTATTATGGTTAGATACAGTATTGAAATCGGACAGCAAGAACAAGATATTTTAAAAGAAATCGTTTTAGCCAGTGATAAAAATGTAAAGAAACGTAAATTTGCAACAGGGTTATCGTCTGTGATGGCTGTCATAATGTTAATATATACGATTCTTTGTTTTATGAATAGTCGTATTGGATATGGTATTATTGGATTATTATTTTCGGTTTTCTTTATCTGGATTATCATAAACGGAGCTAACACATTTCAGAAAAAAGTAATAAATATTGTTCATTCAAAGATGGATAATAAATTGACTTCGGGAAAACGTGAATATTGTTTTGATACCGATGGTATTACAGTTAGTTCTGATATCGGTAACGGGACTAATCATTGGAACGCCTTTAAATGTTGGGGGATTTTCAGAAATTACATATATATCAGAACAATAAAAAATGAAATGGTTCTTGTTAATCAAAATGATTTGTCTGAAAATGATGTAAAAGAGTTAAAATCCCTTTTGAGTCAGAATTTAAAAGAAGAAACGCTTTAATATTGTTTTAGAGTTAAGCAGTCTTTCAGTTATGATCGACTGCTTTTTTCATACTCAAAATTAGAAGAAAGGACTGAATTACGATGGAAGAATGTAGCGTATTGATTGAAACGACCAAATCAGCAGAGGATAAAACCTCTCGCTGGTTTGATTTACCCATTGATTATGAGCTGTTCCGTGACCTGCTCGGTGTGGAAGCTGACAGCAATGATTATCAAATCACAGATATGAAGCTCCCCTTTGCTGGCGATATTGTAAGGACAACTTCTGTCAGACGATTAAACAAGCTATACTTTGCTTACACGGATTTATCGCCAGAAGTTCAGCAGGCATACAAAGAGTTGATTCCTTATTGTGGCGGTGTAGAGGATTTATTGCAGAAATCAGAAGAATTTCTGTTTTATCCAGAGTGTCACAACATCATGGACGTTGCCCGCTACCGCTTGGAGCATAACATTGAATTTTCTGCTCTCTCCGAAAAGGGAAAGAAATATTTTAATCTGGAAGCCTACGCCCATGAACTGGAAGAAAAAGGACGTTATGCTCTCTGCAACAATGGTATGTTCAAACTTTGACAGGTGGCATTGCTTATGGCAGAAATGAAAGTATTTGTTATCAATCTTGATGAACAGGAAAAAGATACAGGCTGTGCATGGTTTACACTTCCCTGCAACATAGAAGCATTAAAACAATCCATTGGCTTACCGCCGGACAGTGACCGTTATCTTATCAGTGATTATGATTTCCCTTTTGAAATCCTGCAAGATACAGACCTTGACCTGTTAAACAATATCTGCCTTGCGATTTCGGAGAGTGAAATCCCACCCGAAGATATACCTGCAATTCAAAGAGAATGGTTTTCAAACCTGCAAGAGCTGGAAGCCGGACTTTGCAATATTACATACCATCGGAACTGTTCAGATATGGAAGAAACATCAGAACATTTCCTGTGTGTGCATGGCAGATTTTATGAATACAATGAGTGAAAGGAAGTGACCGCTTATGATTGATGATATGCAAGTCTATATAGCCAATCTTGGCAAGTACAATGAGGGAGAACTGGTCGGGGACTGGTTCTCTTTTCCATTGGACGAAGAAGTGATTGCAGAACGTATCGGCTTAAATGCTGAGTACGAAGAATACGCAATCCATGATACGGACAACTTCCCGATGGAGATTAGCGAATACATTTCCATCGAAGAACTGAACCGTATCTATGAGCAGTTGGAAGAATTACCGGATTACCTGCTGGACGACTTGGACAGTTTTATATCCTGCTATGGAAGTCTGGAAGAACTGGTGGAACATAAGGACGACATCATTCTGTATTCCGGCTGTGAAACGATGACCGATTTAGCCTACTATCTGATTGATGAAGAACAGGTACTCGGAGAAATCCCGTCCTCTTTACAGAACTATATCGACTATGAAGCCTACGGGCGTGACCTCGATATAGAGGGGACATTTATTGCAACAAACGCTGGTATCTGTGAGGTACTGCGTTAAGGGCTGGCAGATCAGCACCGCCACTGGTGCTACTGTCAGCTTTTTCTTGGGGACAGTCTAGGAAATCCGGCTGTCCCTGTTGTTATGAAAATGAAGAAAGGAGCATTTACAAGTGAAGAAAATCCGAAGTTATACAAGTATCTGGAACGTGGAAAAGGTACTGTATGCCATCAATGATGTAAACCTGCCATTCCCCGTGACCTTTACCCAGATTACATGGTTTGTACTGACGGAATTTATCATCATTCTGTTTGCAGATGTACCGCCACTTTCCATGATTGAGGGAGCATTTTTAAAATATTTCGGGATTCCCGTTGCTCTTACATGGTTTATGTCACAGAAAACCTTTGACGGGAAAAAGCCATACAGTTACATCAAGACGATGGTTCTGTATGCCCTGCGTCCCAAAGTGACTTATGCCGGAAAAGCCGTGAACCTGCATAAGCAGAAATTTGAGGAAACTATCACGGCAGTAAGGAGTGTGACCTATGTTCCCGATTAAATATATCGACAATAACCTTGTCTGGAATAAGGACAATGAGGTGTTCGCCTACTATGAGCTGATACCGTACAACTATTCGTTCTTATCCCCAGAACAGAAATACCTTGTGCATGACAGCTTCCGTCAGCTTATCGCACAGTCCCGTGAGGGAAAGATTCATGCGTTGCAGATTGCAACCGAAAGCTCAATCCGAAGCATACAGGAACAGTCAAAGAAGCTGGTAACGGGGAAATTAAAGGAAGTCGCCTATCAGAAAATAGACGACCAGACCGAAGCCCTTGTATCCATGATAGGCGACAATCAAGTTGATTACCGTTTCTTTCTGGGATTCAAGCTTATGGTCACAGAGGACGAAGTCAATCTGAAGAACATCAAAAAATCGGTATTTCTGACATTCCGTGAGTTTTTGAATGAGGTAAGGCATACGCTGATGAACGACTTTGTTTCTATGAGCAATGATGAAATCAACCGTTATGTGAAGATGGAGAAATTACTGGAAAACAAAATCTCCCGTAGGTTCAAAATCCGCCGACTGGAAGCCAAAGACTTTGCCTATCTGATGGAACACCTCTACGGCAGGGACGGGATAGCCTATGAAGATTATGTGTATCCTCTCCCAAAAAGAAAATTAAAAAGAGAAACACTGATTAAGTATTATGACCTTATCCGTCCTACCCGTTGCGTGGTGGAAGAAAGCCAGCGATATTTGCGTCTGGAACATGAGAACAGCGAAAGTTATGTATCCTACTTTACGGTCAATGCCATTGTCGGGGAACTGGACTTCCCATCATCGGAAATCTTTTATTTCCAGCAACAGCAGTTCACATTCCCTGTGGACACTTCCATGAATGTTGAAATTGTGGGAAATAAGAAAGCCTTAACCACTGTCCGCAATAAGAAAAAGGAATTAAAAGACTTGGACAATCACGCCTATCAAGCAGGAAATGAAACAAGTTCCAATGTGGTGGAAGCCTTAGACAGTGTCGATGAACTGGAAACAGATTTAGACCAAAGCAAGGAAAGTATGTACAAGTTAAGTTACGTCATACGGGTGTCTGCACCCGATCTTGACGAACTGAAACGCCGTTGTGATGAAGTCAAGGACTTTTACGATGATTTGAACGTGAAGCTGGTACGTCCTGCCGGAGATATGATGGGACTGCATGGAGAGTTTCTTCCCGCCAGCAGGCGTTATATCAATGATTATATCCAGTATGTGAAATCCGATTTTTTAGCCGGACTTGGCTTCGGTGCTACCCAGATGTTGGGCGAAAATACAGGAATCTATATCGGATATTCCGTGGATACGGGAAGAAATGTCTACCTGCAACCGTCCCTTGCCAGTCAAGGGGTAAAAGGTACGGTCACAAATGCGTTGGCTTCTGCTTTTGTAGGTTCGCTTGGTGGTGGAAAATCATTCTGTAATAACCTGCTAGTGTATTATTCCGTTCTGTTCGGTGGACAGGCAGTTATCCTAGACCCGAAAAGTGAGCGTGGAAACTGGAAAGAAACACTGCCGGAGATTGCAGAGGAAATCAACATTGTAAATCTTACTAGCGACAAGGAAAATGCAGGGCTTCTTGACCCGTTTGTAATTATGAAAGATAAAGAGGACGGAGCTACACTGGCAAAAGAAATTTTAACATTTTTAACAGGTATCTCAACCCGTGATGGAGACAAGTTCCCTGTGCTTATCAGTGCAATCAGCAAAGTATCAGAAAGTGAACAAAGAGGATTGCTAAATGTTATCACAGAATTACGGAAAGAAAATACGCCTATTTCAAACCATATCGCAAATCATATTGACAGTTTTACAAATTATGATTTTGCACACCTGCTCTTTTCAGACGGAACAGCGAAAAATACTATCAGTTTGGATAACCAGCTCAATATCATACAGGTTGCGGATTTGGTTCTGCCGGATAAAGATACTACTTTTGACGAATACACGACCATTGAATTATTATCGGTGGCAATGTTGATTGTAATATCTACCTTTGCCTTAGACTTTATCCATTCAGACCGAAGCATTTTTAAGATTGTAGACCTTGATGAAGCATGGGCGTTCTTAAATGTGGCACAGGGTGAAACACTCTCAAATAAGCTGGTGCGTGCTGGTAGAGCCATGAACGCCGGAGTTTATTTCGTAACACAATCCTCTGGGGACGTATCGAAAGAAAGCCTAAAAAATAACATCGGTTTAAAGTTTGCGTTCCGCTCCACAGATACCAATGAAATCAAACAGACCTTAGAGTTTTTCGGACTGGACAGTGAGGACGAAAACAACCAGAAACGGTTGAGGGATTTGGAGAACGGACAATGCTTAATGCAGGATTTATACGGGCGTGTCGGTGTGGTACAGATACACCCTGTCTTTGTAGAACTGCTCCATGCCTTTGATACCAGACCGCCGATAAAAAGTGAGGTGGATTTGGAATGATGAAATCTATCACAAGAGAAAAGGTATTCCATGTACTGAAACTGGTACTGCTTGCCGTGACCGTTACGCTGGTACTGCTGTCCCTGCTTGGGACGGTAGCTCATGCGTCTGGACTGGTCGATGATACGGTCAATGCAGACAACCTGTATTCAAAGTATCCGCTTTCCAACTATCAGCTTGATTTCTATGTGGACAATAGCTGGTCTTGGCTACCGTGGAACTGGCTGGACGGCATTGGAAAATCGGTGCAGTACGGACTTTACTGTATCACAAATTTTGTCTGGACAATCAGCCTGTATCTTAGCAATGCCACAGGATATGTGGTGCAACAGGCGTATAAGCTGGACTTCATCAATGACATGGCAGACAGTATCGGGAAAAGTATCCAGACACTTGCCGGAGTGACCGAACATGGATTTTCCAGCAGTGGATTCTATGTGGGATTCCTGCTCATTATCATTCTGATTGTAGGTGTTTACACCGCCTATACAGGGCTTCTCAAACGGGAAACAAGCAAAGCACTTCACGCTGTTATCAACTTTGTGGTGGTGTTAATTGTGTCTGCGTCCTTTATTGCTTATGCTCCCAATTATATCCAGAAAATCAATGATTTCAGTTCGGACATCAGCACCGCTTCTCTGGACTTGGGGACAAAAATCATGCTCCCCGATTCACAAAGCAAAGGCAAGGACAGCGTAGACCTTATCCGTGACAGCCTTTTTGCGATACAGGTAGAAAAACCGTGGCTGTTGTTGCAGTTCGGGAACAGCGATACCGAAGAAATCGGGACTGACCGTGTAGAAGCTCTGGTATCTGCCAGCCCGTCCGATGAAGATGGGGAAACAAGGGAAAATATTGTGAAAACAGAGATCGAGGATAACGACAATGACAATCTTACCATTCCACAGGTCGTCAACCGTCTTGGCATGGTGTTCTTCCTGCTCATTTTCAATCTCGGTATCACAATCTTTATCTTTCTGCTTACCGGCATGATGTTATTTTCCCAGATACTATTTATCATATATGCCATGTTTTTACCGATTAGTTTTTTACTGTCCATGATACCGACCTATGAGAACATGGCGAAACAGGCAGTTGTCCGTGTGTTCAATGCCATTATGACAAGAGCCGGAATTACGCTGATTGTGACCGTGGCATTTTCGATTTCCAGTATGTTCTACAACATTTCCACGGACTACCCGTTTTTCATGGTGGCGTTTTTGCAGATAATCTGTTTTGCCGGAATCTATATGAAGCTCGGAGAACTAATGAGTATGTTCAGCCTTAATGCGAATGACAGCCAGCAGATAGGTCGTCGGATATTCCGTAGACCGATGGTGTTCATGCGACACAGGGCAAGACGTATGGAACGCCGAATTGCAAGGGCTGTTGGTACAGGAAGTATGGTCGGAGCTGGTGCTGGTGCAGTCGCTGGTTCTGCTTATAATCACTCTCGTTCTACACATAAAAATACGCCAGCCAGACCACAAAGGAATAATGATGTTTCGATGGGAAGCCGTGTCGGTTCTGCGGTAGGTGCTGTGATGGATACGAAAAATAAAGTCCGTGACAGTGCTTCCTCACTGAAAGAAAATGTGAAAGACCTGCCGACACAGGCTGGTTATGCTGTCCACTCTGCAAAACAGAAAGCAAAGGATAACGTATCTGACTTTAAGCGTGGCGTTGTGGAAGAACGGGAAAACCGACAAGAACAGCGTACACAGAAACGCAATCAGCACAGGGAAAATATCTCACAGAAAAAGCAGGAATTACAGAAAGCACAGGAAGCAAGACAGACAGTTCATGCGAATGGATCAGCGACAGCCGGAGCTACCAGAAGCCATGAACGCCCTGTTGCCACACCTGTTCCAAAACCTGCACAGACCGATACAGTTACTAAGCCGGATATGAAACGTCCTGTTACTTCTTCTGTGATAAAAAATGCAGAAGTCAAGGCTGGAAAAGAAAATGTCCGAACCAATATCAGACAGGAACAACAGGTCAAATCTGTTGCCAGAACGAATCAGTCAAACGTAGCGGAATCCAGAAGTAATCAAAAGAAAACAACCGTACAGAAACAGGTCAACCAAAAACAAAATCGTAAGACTGTTACGAAGCAACCAGAGAAAGGACGGAAGAAATGAGATTAAAACGTATCCTTATCATAGGTACGATATTTCCAGTCCTTTTCTCCATCGTCCTCTTTTTCGGGATATTGATTTCCGGCGAAGATGACGACAGTTCAAACAGCTATTCGCCTGTCTATTCTGGCATGAACCTGTCAGCCGATGTCCTCAAACATCAGCCGATGGTAGAAAGATACGCCAGAGAAAACGGTATCTCGGAGTATGTGAACGTCCTGCTTGCCATCATACAGGTGGAAAGTGGCGGTACGGCTACCGATGTCATGCAGTCCAGCGAAAGTCTGGGACTACCGCCAAACTCATTAAGTACAGAAGAATCCATTAAGCAGGGGTGTAAATATTTTGCGTCCCTGCTTTCTTCCTGTAAAGCAAAAGGCATGAATGACATTAACGTGGTCATTCAATCTTATAACTATGGTGGTGGCTATGCAGACTATGTGGCGAAGAACGGGAAAAAGCACAGCTTCAACCTTGCAGAGAATTTCGCAAAGAATAAATCCGGCGGTACAAAAGTGACCTATACGAACCCGATAGCGGTCAGCAAAAATGGTGGCTGGCGTTATAACTACGGGAATATGTTCTATGTGGAGCTGGTCAACCAATATCTGAATATAAAGCAGTTCAGTAACGAAACGGTACAGGCGGTTATGAATGAAGCGTTGAAGTATCAAGGCTGGAAATATGTCTATGGTGGCAGTAACCCAAACACCTCTTTTGACTGTTCTGGTCTTACCCAGTGGTGCTACGGAAAAGCCGGAATCAGCCTGCCACGAACCGCACAGGCACAGTATGACGCAACCCAGCATATCCCGTTGTCACAGGCACAGGCTGGCGATTTGGTCTTTTTCCATTCCACCTACAATACCAGCGACTATGTAACCCATGTAGGAATCTATGTGGGAAACAATCAGATGTATCATGCCGGAAATCCAATCGGCTATACCGATTTGACTTCTGCCTACTGGCAACAGCACATCATTTGTGTCGGAAGAATCAAACAATAGAAAGGACTTGAAATATGTTTAAGAAGAAAGAAAAAACAGAGAAAGCACCTAAGAATAAGAAAGTGCGTACCATGAAAGTCGGGACACATAAGAAATCTGTCCTGTTGTTGTGGGCGGTGCTTCTGGCAAGCACCAGTTTTGGTGTGTATAAGAACTTTACCGCCATTGACACCCACACGGTACATGAAAAAGAAATCATTCAGCTAAGATTGAACGATACCAACGGTATTGAGAATTTCGTCAAGAACTTTGCGAAAGCCTACTACTCATGGGATACCAGCAAGGAAGCCATTGAATCAAGGACAACAGAAATCAGTAAATACCTTACCAAAGAATTGCAGGACTTGAACGCCGATACCATCAGAACGGACATACCAACCAGTGCTACTGTTACAAATGTGCTGGTCTGGAATATAGAACAGTCTGGAACGGACGATTTTACCGTTGCCTACGAAGTAGATCAGCAGGTAAAAGAGGGAGAACAGGCACAGGCAGTCACAGAAAATTACACTGTAACCGTTCATGTGGATAAGGACGGTGCAATGGTCATTACCCAGAATCCTACCCTTGCTCCGGCAATGCAGAAATCAAAGTATGAACCGAAAGCACAGGAAACAGATGTCAGTGTCAGCTCCGATACTGTCAAGGACGCTACCGCTTTCTTGGAAACATTCTTTAAGCTCTATCCGACAGCTACGGAAAAAGAACTTGCCTATTATGTCAAAGACGGAGTGCTTGCTCCTGTTTCCGGCGACTATGTATTTTCGGAACTGGTAAACCCTGTCTTTACCAAAGACGGCGATAACCTCAAAGTCAGTGTGTCAGTGAAATATCTGGATAACAAGTCGAAAATGACACAAATCTCACAGTATGAGCTTGTGCTTCATAAGGACGATAACTGGAAAATTGTAGGATAAATATTACAGCAGAATAGTATGGAAAGTTATTATTTAATCTATACTATTCTGCAATCTATTATAATATCTTAAGGCAATTTCTAAAGCGATAAATATGTAGAAAAATGCATAAATACTGTGTATAATGAAGAAAAAGACAAATCGGAATTTACGGAGGAAACAAATGTGGAAGATAATAAATCAACTACTGTCAAGAAAACGGTAAAATCAGGAATAACTTTTGGAAGTGCGTTAGCTATGGTTATTAGTTATACAACGTGGAAGTCTGTCGGTTGGGCAATTTTTCATGGATTACTTAGTTGGGTGTATGTCATATATTTCCTTTTGCGTTACTAAATCGAAGTTTGTAGAATTAAGAAAATCGGAAGTTTTAAAGGAGAAATACTATGGGATTATTTGGTAAAAGCAAAAAAGAACGAGAAAAAGAATACATGAACAAATTAGATGTTCCATCGTGTTTAAAAGAAAATTTTGAATTGATTATTGATGATGCATTTACAATTATGGGGGTTGGAACAGTTGCCACAGGAAACATATTAATAGGGATGTGCAGAGAAGGGGAAAATGCGTGTATTTATAAAGCAAATGGAGATATCTTAGAATCCAGAATTACTACTGTCGATGTACATACAAAAGAACGAAAAGCAAATGGTTGTGGATATAAAACAGAGCATGTTGGACTTGGGTTACGAGGAATTTCCAAGGAACAATTAGAAAAAGGCGATAAAGTAATTGTAAAAAATGCCAATATGTATGGAATGTAATTACAAATTCCCGTTGAACAAAATCGCTGCGCGATGGCCTGCCAAGGCTATGGCGCAGTTTTTCTTTACACTTTAATAAAAAGCAGTGG
>NZ_JBDGDM010000023.1:0-66064 GCF_040908885.1 Ruminococcus sp. RTP21358st1_G6_RTP21358_211008 | reverse complement strand
TCTGCCCTTTTGAAATGAGTTTTTAGCAGGATAATATAAATGTGTAATATCTAATCTTAAGTTTATGATGTTGAGCTATGCAGGTGCTCTTGAACTGAATTACCGGGATTTTTCCAGACAGTATGAATATATGCAACAGCTCATTATCCGAAGCGGAAGCCGCTGCTATCTGGTAATGCTCACACTGGAAGCCACTTCGGACACTCCCGCTCATATTGAGGAAATTGAGCAGACACTTTCCCATATGGAACAGGCTATCCAAAACACCATCCGGCGTGTGGATATCTGTACCAGATATAGTTCCATGCAGTATCTGATCATCCTATTTCAGCCGGTTGAAGCTCAGATTCCCAATATTATGGAACGTATTTTTATGCAATACTATAAACAGGCAAAAAGCACTAACTTTCTGCCAACATATAAATATCTGTCTATGACAGAGAATAATATGGATACAAACCAAAAATAAAAGCTTCTGACAGATACAGGATTTTTCAGTCCTGTATCTGATTCAGAAGCTTTTATTTTGGGGGATGACCATATCACTTTGAATATTTCTCTACTTTTTCCTCATACTCTTCCTGACTTGTTATCTCATGCTTCACAATATGCCCATGGTTCTTTTTCTTTGCAGTCAGATTCCTGCCAGGTCTTGGTGCATACTGATCCTCCGGAATCTCCAGTGCATTTGCAACTGCATGAATAATCCCATTGCTACTGTAGGTTGCTCCACTTACCGCGTCTACATTCAGACTCTGCTCAGCCTTCATCTGTTCGATTACAGCTGGTGCTGCCCTGAAAAAGTATTCCTCTGTATCACAATAGGAAAGAATGGAAATATCTGTTACCTTCTGTTTTTCAACTGTAACCTGAACCTCCACATCGCCTCGAAATGCATCGGCCGAGCCGGTATAAATGCCATCTGTCAGATCCTGAAAACGTCCAGCCTCTATAAAGGATTGCTTATCTTCAGATTCTTCCTGTTCGGGTTTCTTCCCTTCACCTTCCTCATTTCCCAGTGCTTTATTCACAGCTTCAATCAAGCCGTTACTGCTGTAAGTCGCTCCGGAAACTGTATCTACATCTGTATTCTGCCTGCTGATCATCTCCTGGAAAATCCTGTTTTCCGCTCTCTCCATATAAGACTTATCATCTGCATAATCATCCAGTACAAGCTCCGTTATCTTCCCATCGGCAACCTTTACCGTAACCGTCACCTTGCCTCTGTAGCCCTCACCGGTTCCTGTGTAAATACCATTTTGAAAGTTACCTCCAGCATCATTTTCTGCCGTTTTCTCTCTAGCCAGATTTCCTGCTATAAGGAGCTGTGACACCATGATGGTAACACAGGTAACGCCCACTCCGATCAGCACTCCATATCTGCTTCTAAAGCGCGCATTCCCTTTCGGACACCAGCTTACACACTTCTGACAGTTGATACATTCTCCTCCGGCAATCCTGTCTTTCTTCGTAAGATCCATTCCCATGGGGCATTTCGAGGTACATAAACGACACTTTCCGCACCCTTCCCGCGGCTTATCAATTTTCAGGAAAGACGCCCGTGAAATCAGTGAATAAATTGCTCCCATAGGGCAAAAATATCTGCAGAAAAATCTTTGCACAAACAGTGAGCCGATAAAGATCACAAGAAGCAGAATTCCTCCAACAGAAAGCAAAGGCTTCAGTCCCGGCCAGTGACCAAATGAAACATACTGCCCAAACACCTGCCACGGGCCGGTTGTTTTCACAGCTGTTACGCCACTCCATACGAATATTATAAAGTAAAAAAGCACTGCATACTTGGCAAATCTGAATATCCGGTCAGCCTTTTTCAGATTTCTTTTTCCCGGAAATAATGCCCGCAATCTATGTGATCCAAGCCATAGCAAATCCTGCACTGCCCCAAAGCTGCAGAAAAATCCGCAGAAAAACCTTCCCACAAGTACTGTTGCCGGCACAGTTGCCACCAGCATCCATACGGAATACTTCACACTTTCCCAGGAAATATTTCCCTTATATATGCAGGAAACAATATTTCCCACAGCTGCGAATTCCCCTTCAAATAAGCCCGGAATTAAAGCAAAGGACAATATCTGGATAACCACTTTGATCCAGTTGATTTTCTTATTTTTCAGAAAGTTTTTTCTGTTCATTCTTTATACTCCTTAGAGCGAGTCTGAAAAAGACTCTAATACAAGTCTTCGATTGTAAGCAGCACCGCATTTTCTCGCGCCGCCCTTTCCTTTACTGACTCTGTGAAACCAGATTTGCTAAAAAACATAAGATACTTTTCCTCTGCATTTTTAAACATTTCTGCAGCCATAACCAGGTCATCATACTCTTCCATAGGCATTGGTTTATTTCGAAACTTACATTCACAGAGCAACACTTTCTTTCCCGTTTTATCAAACGCAAGTATATCAACATCATCCTGCGCTTTTATCAATGGATTATTCCCCCACCATTTTCCCATTTTATATGGAATGAACGGAAGTTTCTTCGCACGCGCAGCTCGAATCAGATATTGTTCACATATTTTTTCGAAAACAGGTCCCATATAATCATTCACATTTTCCAGAATCTCTTCACAGGAAAGCTCCAAACCTAACATGGAATAATAATTCTGATTTGTAAAAAGGAATCGATACCAGAACTTATAATAATTATCTGTTATCTCATAAATCCCTTTTTTACTTGTTTCTGGCTCGGTACAGGGAACACACTTCTCAATCAGTCGCAAGGTCTGCAATGTAAGCATGTATTTGCTGCACTTGCTTTTCTCTTCATGGATTCGGTCTGCAATCTCACAAACCTTATTACATCCATTAGAAATCGCCTCTAAAATGGAATTGTATACTGAAGGCTCTCTTAATTCAATCCTCAAAAGTGTCTGGGGTTCATCATTCAAAAAGGCCCCTTCCATAAGCAGATTATTTTTTATATTTTCCTCCAGTGAAATCTCAGAGGAAAACGCCTCCAGATATCTTGGAACACCGCCCAGAATTCCATAAGCAATTGCTTTCTCTGTTTTACTATAATTTGGGAAAAATTCCGCACTCTCCAAATAATCGAAAGGCTTTACTTCCATATTTCCAGTAATTCTGCCATATAACGGACTTTTATATCCCATAACGTCATTTAGCATAAAACTAACACTGGATCCACATAATATAAGAAAAATGTTTTTTCCTTTCCAGACATGGTCGATCGTATGCTGCAAAATACTCTTAATTGAAGGATTCGGTTCTGCCAGAAAAGGAAACTCATCAATAATCAATACTAATTTTTTGTCTGAAATTTTTCCTGTAATATATTCAAATGCAGCTTCCCAATTTTGAAAAGAAGATATAAAAGAGCCTTCGAAAAATGTTTGCACCATCTTGGAAAAGTCCAGAAGATTCAAAGAATCATTCTTCTCCTGTGCAGAAAAAAACAGGGCTTTATGCCTGCCTGCAAATTCTCTTAATATAGTTGTTTTGCCAATTCTACGTCTTCCATACATTGTCAAAAATTCAAATTTGGAACTATTATAAAATCGCTCTAATTGATTTAGCTCGTCTAATCTCCCTATCATAAGCAGCCTCCTCGTTGTTAAATCATAAGCAACTCAAACAAAATATACTACTCACGAGTAGCATACTCATAAGTAGTATATTTTATTCTGTGATATTTTTCAATCAATTTTTCATATTATTTTCAGAAAATATGTTCCCCGGTTTCCATGTCTTCTACATCCAGGTAAATTGCCCTACTCATCACTGAAGTAACGAGAATGCGACGCACAGGTTTTCAATATAATACTTTTTCTCATCTGATGATCTAAGCCCCATGTCAATAAAATCATCAATTGTCATAAAAGAGTATCTGGCATTGTGATTATAACGAATCGCATCCGTGATCAGAATATCTGGTTCCATAGGACACATAGGGCATTCTCCATTTAAAAGAATAAACAATCTCAATTTGAGCAGACTGTTAATTCAGCATCTATAAGCTTTCTCGCATCAGCATCAATTTTGTATATAATAAGTATACTGTAATATTTTCATATATGCTATATATAAAATGCAATTTCTGCCATTCCTCTTTGCTCTAAAGCAAAAAACATCTTCCATCACAATCATATTTCTGTACCTTTTGATATTGATGATAGCTCTGATATTTACAAAGATAAAAAGCCTCATATCGGAATAAATAACATTCGCCTAAATCACCCGTACCATCATCAGCGTATTACTCAGTAGATTTTAAGTTGACACCCTATAAAATAGGGCGTAATATAATAGTAGAAATGATAGAAAGGTGGATACTAATGACGAGAACTTTTATTGAAGTTCCACTTTTTACCAAACGCTGGAAGGAAATTGGGCTTGATGATAATGATTTGCATTCTTTGCAAATCATGTTATTAAAAGACCCTGAATCCGGTCCTGTTATGGAAGGGACTGGTGGAATCCGTAAAGTTCGTTTTCCTCTTGAAAATAAAGGAAAAAGCGGAAGTGTACGTGTCTGTTATACAGATTTTGCAGAATATGAAATGCTTTATCTTATTACAGCGTTTGAAAAAAAGGAGCAGGAAAATCTTTCTACAGAAGAAAAAAATGTGCTTAGAAAATTGGTAAAATCTTTAAAAAATGAGGCTGCCAAAAATAGGAGTTGATTTTTATGAGTACATTATTTGATGATTTAAAGCAAGGCTTGCAAGAAGCAATTGCATATGAAAAAGGTCAGGGCACTGCACGTATTAAGACTTATACGATTGCACCTGTAAAGGAATATTCCAGTGCAGAAATCCGGAACATCAGAATGAAAGCAGGAATGACGCAAAGTGTTTTTGCTGCATATATGGGCGTATCCAAGAAAACAGTCGAGGCCTGGGAGGGAGGACGAACGCATCCTTCCGGTCCGGCATTCCGTTTATTGGAAGTATTAGCTTCTGATAATCCGGAGAGAACCAATTATGTAGTGGTAAAATAATTTTTAGTCGCCCTACGAGCCTTGAATGCTAAGCCAGCGCCTTAAGGCGCTGGCTTTAGACCGTAGATAATAATATACACCCTTTCAGCAACTGCACTGCCCCCTCCATAGGTCTTTTCGTGCACATATGCACCTCTGAATTTAAAACTTATACTCTTTAATTTCTGATCTTTTGAGGGCTCTGTCAAGAGCTTGTTCCATAATTATTCTACCTCGGCCATCTTTCTTCCTTCGGCGGCAATGGACAATATTTTGACATCTCCCTGTCTTCCTGATACCAGTAAGCTACACTTGAAACATCATCCTGACGTTCAAATAACCCATTATGAGACATTCCAATCTGCTGAACCGTTACTTTAATATTCTGCTGGAAATAAATCGGATCCGGAATATGAAATCTATACATTCCACGCATTGGTGGACAGTCATCATTATGATACGGATGAACTGTTAAATCATCATGATTAGAATAATAAGGATATCCCAGAAATGGAGTCGAATACGTCTGCTCTGTCATTTTTTCCTGGTTCTCTTTTGCAAAGCTCCAGGATCCTCCTACATAGTCTTCCATTCCAGTTCCACAGATGGTAGGATATTCCTCATCACCATCCAAATAAAATTTTACTTCTCCTTCTCCCCACCAATATCTTTCCAATGTCTGTAGTGCCAGATAGGTTCCTACATAAATTCCCTTTCCATATACATTATCCAAAATCGTATAATCTTTCTTTTTAACAGTTACAGATTCTCTGTTCCATTTTGCGAAAAAATATAACATGGTATCTGGCAATGTATCATAAAGACAGTAATCAATCTGATAGAAAAACGCAGGGATTACATTTTTATGTTGACTAACCAGCTCAATTCTGGCTTTTTTCCTAAATGGCATTGAAAAATAAGAATTCAAGCCTCTTGATGGTGCAACTACTATTGGGTAGGAATTAATATAACATTCTTTTCCGAACCCACAGCAAAAAAAATCACCCAATGGTACTTCTACTGCCGGACTTTTGGCATCGTCCCAAGACATGCGCAAAATAAGATCCCTCAGTACAAAGCAATCTCCATCAGTTGTTTTATTATCCACAGTAATCCAAATGTGATTAATTACTCCACATCCTGAAATATCCGCAAGCACAGTAGTACTTCCAGGTTCTATGTTTTTAAGACATGGACTTCCCTTTCTTCCCTTTCCAAGATTACTGGAAGCCATTCCTCCTTTTCCCTTTTCGCCTGTGGGATTTTCTGCATTAATTGCTCTCGATTTTCCAAATACGCCATATGGTAAAATATTTTGAAATATATTCATCATTTGCTCCTGTCTGTAATATTCTCACTCTGTGCTATGGTTTTTCTATTTTATTTTGTTCTTTTCCCTCAAAGACTTCAAATTCATCAATCTGAACTTCCCCCATATTCCACAAAAACGCCAGTATGTCCTGCTGTATAATCATAGCACCCTCATCAACCAGTTTTTTCAGCTAATACTATTCTTGTCAGTTTTGATCAGCATTTTGCAAAACTTCATAATATATTTCCAACTCCATTCTCCCAAACTTCTTTACTTTCTCCCAATAATAGCATCTTTTTGGGAGATAATCAAATGTGTTGGGATAATAATATTATTGTCCTTTTTCTTATCCCTTCAGCAACTGCACTGCCCCCTCCACAGGTCTTTTCGTGCACATATGCACCTCCAGTTTCCCCTGACAGATACAGGAAAGAGCTTCCTTCAACATCGACAGATACCCCGAGGAAACAGCCTTGGTCAAAATGGAGCCGGAAAGATATACCGGAATTTTCTCACCCAAAAAATGAAGTTCCCGAACTGCGGCATCGATGGAGTATGCCGCGCACTTTATCATCTGATCTGCAAGCGCCTGCGCCTCTGGATTAGAACGCTCGAGAAGTTCAAAAAAAAGCCAGATGATCTTACGATGCAGAACCTTACATTCTGTATTCTCCCTGTCTTTCAAATCTGACCATGAATTTATAAAATCGACCTTACTGCCAAGATTCATCACTTTCATATATTCCATTACAAACGGTGTACTAACATCCTTTAAAATCAGGTTTTCGTAAACCTTGCGATACATTTGCATCACAATCCAGTTTCCGCCCCCTGCGTCCCCTGACCATTCATCCATTCCGGCCAGTTTGATCCGGTTACCTGAAGGATCAATTGCCGCACAGCACATTCCCGTTCCGCAATTAAGAGAAACTCCCCACGCAGCCGGGTTCTCGGCTGCAATGGGGAGATAGCCATCATTAATTGCAAGAAAACGGGAAATGCCAGCTAAAGAGAAACACGCATCAGCCTGCTGCTGATCCCTGGCAGTATCCAGCCCGGAAATACCAGCCGCTGCTGCCTCAATATCCGAAACAGTCAGACCATTACGCTCCAGCAAAACATCTATGGAAGCTTTTAAAGCCAACGAAACATCTGCCCACCCATTTCCCAGAAGATCATGGTTCAGACAACCGCCCAGGTAGTGATCCACTACCTGGAAATGCTTATCCAGAAGCAGATATTCCGTCTTCGTTCCACCTCCGTCAATTGCAATATACATACTCTATATTCTCCTTATTTTCCCGCAAATAACACAACCTTCACAGGTCCGTTTGAATGTCTTCCTGTAAGGGAAACATCCACGATCAGCTCCAGCCGGCTGTCACTAAAGCCCTCTGTATTGATTTCAAATTCTTTTTCTGCACAGGAAAGATACAGGTTATTCAATGGCAGCTCTGCTGTAGATGCACCCACAGCAATAACTCCTTCTGGAAGATACAGCTTGATTTTTACCCACTGCTGCTCTCTCATGGTATTAGAATTTACAACCTTAATCTTAAACTTTCTGTTCTCGCCTGGTGTAAAGAAAACAGAATTCTCATAATCCACCATAACACTGAATGCCGGGAACTGATATCTTGCCACATAGGAAGAAAGAGCGCACAAATCACGGATCGGCAATTCCTCTGATTTTCCGTTTCCATTGATCAATGGCAGATAACCTGTTGTCTTATTGCAGAACAGAGCCTCTTTTTCCAGGCATTCAATAGTCATTCCGCCCTCTGCAAAAGCATCGCAGAGATCCTGTCCCAGGAAGCCCGGAACTACACGAAGAATACGCTCTGCCAATTCTGTCGCCGTATCTGGAACCCAGATTCCATGACTTGTTTTATCAATACACATGGTTACAATTTTGTCATCAAGTGGTTTTGTCCATTTCTCCGGAAGTCCGGAAGCACCATAAATAATACCCAGAAGCGCGCCAAGAGTTGCGCAGGTACAGTCTGTATCTTCACCACAGTTATTGGCGATAATAAGACTCTTTCCGAAATCACCTTCTCCGTAAAGAAGACCAAGTACTACAAAGGCAACGTTTTCTGGTGCATCAAAGCCAGGCTCTCCAATCTCCATTCCCTCATTGTTTTCCTTTGGAATCTCACTCAGCTTATATTCCTGGATACCAAAGGTTCCCGGCGCAGTATTGTGCACAATTTTTCTTGCTTCCAGATAATCAATGCCATTATGATAGCATTCTACGGTTTTACGGATTGCTCTTGCAACAGCGCAGTCCTCCGGAATATAGGAAAGTCCGATATCAATCAGTTTCTCACGGTCACTTTCTGCAAACGCAGCACTCTGAAGCGCAGCTGTGAAAATTTCACCATACATTCCCTCGTTTGCATGATCGACAATTGCATCCTCAAATGCATATCTGGTTGCAATTTCCGGATGTCCCGGTGCCAGACACGCCCAAAGTTCAGAACGGATCCAGCAGCCATTACTGTTCTTATAAGTATTGTCCACATCACCACACATAGGCGGAACAATTCCGGCTTTCAGATTTGCTTTTCCGGTTCCGTACTCAACCCAGTTTGGGATCACATAGGAAAGCCAGTAATCGCCAAGAATGGAGGCATTCACGTTTCTTCCATAGCGCTCCACAGCTGCCAGCCATACGATCTGAAGATCCAGATCATCATTTGCAGGTGGTCCCATGGAAAGATCCTGGATATAGAAATCCACATCAGGAACCATTCTCTTACACTCAAAAGGTGCACCAAGAACACCGCCTACATTTTTTCCAGCCCAGCATCCTGCCAGCTTGTCACGGAACTCGTTTAATTTTAAAACCATAATCTTACCTCCCATATATTTTATTTTCGGAACTGCGAGGGAGTAACTCCCACAATCCCCTTAAATATTTTCGTAAAAATACGATAATCACTGAACCCCACTAATTCTGCTACAACAGTAATCGGTTCGTTGGTCTGTCTCAGATATTTTTTCGCCTTTTCCACACGAACCTGGTTCAGGTATGCATGATATCCACATCCCAGCTCTTTTTTAAACAACTGGCTGATGTAATTCGGATTCATATTCATATTTTCTGCAAGCAATGTAAGCCGCATATCTTCATCAGAAAGATTTTCATTTACATAGTCCACAATCTTTTTCAGGGTATCTGACAGAACCACCTGACGGTTAGGATTCTCCATTACCTTTTTCACAACACCCTCTATCACTTCACCAAAAACATCGAAATCAATAGGTTTCAGAAGAAAGTCCGAGACACGAAGCCTTAAAGCCTCCTGACAATAGGAAAACTCATCATATCCGGTAACCACGATCATATAAATCGGATGATCCCCCGGAGCCGTATCCTGAATAGCGCGTATTGCCTCCAGGCCATTCAGCTTGGGAAGATTGATATCCATGATCACAATATCCGGCTTCAGTTCACGCGCTTTCTCCACTGCCTCCTGACCATCCATAGCCGTCCCTGCAATCTCACACTGATATTTTTCCCAATCAAAAAGCAATTTATAGCCTTCCAGAATAGCAGCCTCGTCATCCGCTAAAAGTACTCTGCAATGATTCATGTCTTTTCACTCGCTGTCTTAATTTTTATTTTTACAGTAGTTCCTCCGGTTTTATTTCGCATATAAATGACCTCTGCATTTTCCTGATAATAAAGCTTCAGTCTGCTGATCACATTGATCACGCCCAGATGTGTGCGGTCTCCCTGACTTTGGGTCTGCACCCGGTAAAGAGCTTCACTGTCTTTTGCATTATACGCATTTAATTCTTCCATTTTGTCATCCGGAATTCCGATTCCATCATCAGAAAGCCAGATATCCAATTCGCTGTTATCCTGTTCATTTACACAGATTCTCAGCGTAACCGAGCCCTGATACCGTCTGTCCTTCAAACCATGCATCAGACTGTTTTCTAGCAATGGCTGCAAAATAAAATTAGGAATTTCCATATCCATTGCTTCCGGCATAATATCCGAGTGATACCTGATCTCAGGGTACCGATAACACATCAGACTCATATACGCATCCAGCATATCCACTTCTTTTCTGACCGTCACCATAGAATCATGCACCTTGGTGCTCAAGCGGTAAAAGCTGACCAGCTTCATCAGCATCTGTGATACTTCCGTATCCTTATTGATCGCCGCCTTCAACCGGATCATATCCAGCGTGTTGTAAAGAAAATGAGGATTGATCTGCTGTTTCAGATACAGCATAGCCATTTTCTGTTCGGAAATTTCAGCCTTCTGAAGCTGATCCCTTGCCTGATATTCCGAAATAACCAGATCATTGAGACGGCGGATCATTTTGTTAAAGGAATCCTTCAATACGCCAACCTCATCCATATACCCCACATCATACTGCCTGGTAAGATCTCCTGGCTGGAAATTCTGGATATCAAGGGAAAAATCCGTAAGTCTTTTCAGATTTTTCCTGGTAAAACCATATACACAGAACAATACAACAAGTGCACTTATCGCAGTGATTATAATACAGGTTATCACCAGAATATTTAATTCATCATAAATGGATTCATATGTTTTCAGAGTGATCAGAAGCATGTTGCTGTAATCGGAACGCTGATACGCACAGAGATATTTTTCCTGATTTAATGTCAGACTAAAAGATCCTTTTGCGCCATTCATATGATCCAGTAGCTCTGGATAGACATCCTTCAGATTTTGGCTGATGATCCTCTCATTGGAACTGCATGCAATATTGTTATTTTCGTCAGCAACAATATAGGAAATATTATCCTCCAGATAATTGCTGCATATTTTCTGCAAAGTAAGGATAGGGGTTCGCAGTGCAATATAACCGATTACCTCAAAGGGGGAAAAACTGCGGATGGGACGGACCAGATAAATATTATTCTCCTGGAAAATGTTCTTTGTATAAGTCTGTGTGTACTTAAATCCCTCAGGCAGCGTACCCACATACATATGGCATCCCGAAATATTTGTAGAAAGGTCAGAATTTATCTTTACATCCTGAAAAAAAGATTCTACATTCCAGTCAAATCCCAAAAATGGATTCCAGGTATCACTGTAAAACACCATATCCTCATTATTAAAAATATAAATTCCCCGCACATCATCCCTGATTGAAATCATAGAAGAATAGAGTTTTTTAAGATACTCTTCGTTCTCCATTTTCTCATCAAAAGAATAATCAGTACCTTTCAGAATATCCTGCACCGTCTGATCGGAAAACGCGATCAGCGAAACCCTTCCCATATCTTTCAGAGTATTATCAATCGAACTTAGAGTATTGGAAATATAGACCTTCATCATCTGTGCATCCCGGTCAATATGGTACTCCACATTCAGCTTTAAAGTTGCCACAATACTTAAGATACAGGCAATGATAAAGATTCCAATATTCGTAATGCTGATACGTTTCACAATACTAAGCGTTTTGTGCGAAGAATTTTTTTTCATAAAACAGGCCGTCCTTTAGCTTAACCCTTCACAGCTCCTGCAGTAAGTCCTGCCATCAGCTGCCGGGATGCAAAGATATAGAAAACCGCAATCGGCAAAAGACAGATAATACACGCTGCAAACAGGTTATTAATAGTAAAGCCGGAACTGGAAGTTGTCTGTGCAAACCGAAGCGGCACAACAGAAAGCGGCTGTTTCGAAGTATCATTAATGAAAATGATCGCCATCTGAAGTTCATTCCATGCAGATAAAAAGGTCTGGATCAGTACAAAAACAAGACCTGGTTTTGCAATTGGAAGCATGATCTGTATAAATGTAGTCCACTTATTTGCACCATCGATTTTCGCTGCATCGATCAGTTCATCCGGCAATGCATTGTAGTAGTTGGTCAGAACCATAAGATTAAAGCAGGCACTTGCCGTAGCATATGGAAATACCAATGACCATCCGGTATTGTTCAGATGAAGTCCCCTTACGATCTGATAAAGCGGAAAGATTAATGCAGATGTAGGGATCATCATACCTGTAAGAATCAGATAATAAACAGCCTGCTTATGTGGAAATTCCAGTTTGGAAAATGCGTATGCTGCCATGGAAACTACAATTGAGACAACAATAAGCGTTCCTCCTACCACAATAATACTTGTAATAATATTGGGAAGCAAGTTGAAATACTCAAATACTTTTGTATAGTTTCCAAGTCCATTAACTGCCAGGGACTTTTCTACCATCAAATACAGTGGAAAGACTAAGATAACCAGCAGAATCACACAGATAACCTGAGTAACTATTTTATAAGATAGTGAATTTTTCATCGGCTAGTTCATCTCCTTCCTGTCTTTTTTATAATAGATTTTCAACTGAATAACGGTCAGCACCATAGCAATCAAAAACATAAATACAACAATGGTGGAAGCCTGTCCCTGTTGAAACGTACTAAATGATTTCGTATATATATATGTAGAAAAAGTCTCAGTAGCATGTGCCGGTCCACCATCAGTCAATACATAAGAAAGATCGAAAAACTTCAGCGCACCCAGAATGTCCAGAATAATCAGGGTAATGTGAGTACCGCGAAGAAGTGGGAAAGTTATGTAAATAAACTGTTTAAAGCTGCCTGCACCATCAATAGTCGCTGACTCATAAAGATCCTGTGGAATGTTCAGCATGTTGGTGTAATACATCAACATACTATAACCGGTCCACTGCCAGATATTTACAAATAAAAGACATGCAAGTGCGGTCTTCGGTGTTGCAAGCCATTGCTGACAGAGAAAATCCAGATGAAGTGCCCGCAGGATCACATTCAGGTAACCACGGTTTGTTTCGAAAATTTTCGAAAATACAGTACCAACAATTGTGGAGGTACAGATTGCCGGAAGATAAAAAAGGATTTTATAGAACCCGGAAAACTTTATCTTTCTGATGAAAAAGGATGCCAGCATAAGTCCAAGTGCTGACTGAACAACCGTAGTGGTTATTGCAATAATGACAAAATTTCGAAATGTTTTCTGCATTACAGGATCAGCCCAGAGCTTTTTGTAGTTTGCGAAACCTACGAAAACTTTTTCTACGCTGATTCCATTCCAGTCATAGAAGCTGATGACAATGTTATAAATAATAGGATAAGCAAAAAAAACAAGAAACAATGCCAAAAGGGGAAGTACAAACAGAAAGCTGGTAAAGCAATCTTTCCTTTTTCGAGCTGAGGCCATGATTTTCCTCCTTTTTTATAAAAGGCTGCCCAAAGTGAGGGCAGCCTTTTTATACTTAATAAAATTTATCTTTCCTGTGCCTGGGAAGCTGCTTCAATCGTCTCTGCTGCCTCTTCTGGTGTAACATCTCCCAGAGCAAGTTCTGTAAGCTCATTGCTGATTGTCTCTTTCAGCTCTGCATAAGCCATTTCTCTGTATCCGCCTACATTATTTTTACCCTGCTCTACACAGTATTCAAGATTTTCAGTACCATTCTCGTTCAGACCTTCTACATTAAGCTCCATGTCGTTACGTGCCGGCATGTACTGTAACTGTCCGTTTACAAGAGTATCTGCGCCTTCATGAATCATCCAGTCAACAAATGTCCATGCAGCATCTTTAACCTTGGACTGATTGTTGATTGCCAGAGATACATCAACAGCTTCTTCCACTGGTGCAATCTTTCCATCGTTATTCCAATCCATTAAGAATATCTTATGGTTTGCACCTTCACTGTTATAAACTTCCTGGCTCTGCTCATCACTATCCATGTAAGCGCCAAGTGCCCAGGAACCATTGAGAATCATAGGAATGGAACCTTCCTTCTGGTACATATCAGTGGAATCTGTATACATTCCTACGCCAAGTGCTCCATCCTGGAAAACACTGTCTGTAAAGCAGTTCTGCCAGATCTGGAAGGACTGAACCAGGTCCTCATCTGTAAATGGAGTCTCGCCTTCAATTGCGGAATACAGCTTCTCAGTATTAATATCAGCTGCAATATTCATCCAGGTATCAATGTTGATCCAGGAATCTTTTGCTCCAATTACCAGAGGATATTCACCATTGTCACGGAATGTCTGGCATACTTCTTTCAGTTCATCATAGTTGGTCGGAAGCTCCAGATTATATTTATCAAAGTAAGACATGTTTGCCCATACATATCCGGCATAGCTGAGTCCCAGAGGAACTGCGTAATATTCGCCGTCATCACCCTGAAGAAGGGACATTGCATATTCATTGAAATTAGAGGTCCAGTCATCACCGTATTTCTCAGCCATATATGGGGTCAGATCTTCTTCGAAGTCACGGAATTCTTTATACATTGCTCCGGTCTGAACTCCATAAACATCTGCAGCATCTCCTGCTGAAAGATCAACTTTCAGCTTCTCTACATGATCTGTATACGGCATAAAAGTATAATCAATCTGAATGTCCGGATGCTCCTCTTCGAATTTCTCCAGCATTGCATGTGTATATTCCTCATCTCCAGGGTTCCAGGTCTGGAATTTTACAACTGTTTTCTCTCCGCTGTCGCCCTCTGCGAAGACCATCTGTGCCGGTACAAGTGAGGCCATAACGCCTGCCATTAAGATGCATACCATTTTCTTTTTCATGTTTTAATTCTCCTTTCATTTAAGAATCACGGTTGTTTTATTTGACTATAATTTATCATTTCCACCGTTGTTTCGATAGTCATTTTTATTATGAAAATGTGTCAAAAAATTAGTTTCCTATATATTTTGACCAGATCCATTGAGGAACCTCTGCAAAGCATACACATGGTATGATCCCGCAAAGAGCACAAATCATTTTATGAATTTACAGGAATTTCTGAATATTTCTCTTGAGAAAGCAAAAGAAAATGCACTCCCCCCGTGTACTGGCTACCTCCTTCAGAGATATCATTGAAGAATGATTTCCCCTCACTCGCCACTTAGTACTCCGCGCACTTGAAGCGGAGGAATGCTTATCTGCGTTCAATCTGTGTTCACTGTAAAAAAAAGCCGTCCAGGCTTTGTGTATATGTTCACAAAAACCTGGACGGCTTTCCTTTTATTCTATAAATCATCCCGCAGTTTTATGATTTTGTTATCTGCCAAACACTACTTCAGCGCAGTGATCATTTTGTTTCATCCAGGAGCTTCGACAGATGCATATTCATTCCTGCCAGCTTACAGTTGATAATATCTTCTGCAAAAGCATTTGCAGACATGGCAATGATCGGAACAAACTCTGCGTCTTTTCGATCCAGATTTCGGATAGCTGCTACATCCAGACCATTCATAACCGGCATCTGAATATCCATAAGAATCATCTTGTAATAATCAGCGTCTGCCTTTTCAATCATATCAACACATGCAACTCCATCATTTGCATTCTCAACAATACATCCTTCTTCCGCTAATAGTTCTGTTGCGATTCAGAAGCTAATATTCTGTCTTCGTTCCACTTCCATCAATTGCAATATACATACTCTATATTCTCCTTATTTTCCCGCAAAAAAACAACCTTCACAGGTCCGTTTGAACGTCTCCTACTTTCCATTACGGTTATGCAAAATTTGGAGAAAGGAACCTTTTTGTCTATGTTCAGCCCTTTTTTAATTTTTATCATAGCATGAATTTATTTTCAGAACAAGAAAGAGGAAAGGTTTTGCACTATTTACGCAAAAAAAGCCGCCAGCTTCTAAAGCCAACGACTTTTTCTGTAAATAATATTGAAAAAACCATGGTAGGGTAGGAAGATTCCAGCTGTGATCAGCCATGCAGCCAGTGTAAACCAGTAGTGGCCAGTCGTTTCAAGCCCCAGGACAATCTGGCTTTTTCTATTCTGTACTGCAAGCTCCAGCATTCATGCTTTAGCTGCTTCAAAGCCCTCTGCCATGTCACTGAATTCAAATGCTTTTCTGCTTAATTCCCTTCCTCGGATGTCGATTGCCCTTATATAATGAGTTTCACTGCCTGATTTTCTACATTTGCTTGCTTTTTTGTCTTATTTGCTTTAACATTCATTTAAGATACCTCTTGTACTTTAGATTTTTACTAACTGCCCGGTCAGTAATAATCTAAATTTACTTGAGGTATTCTTTTTGGTCAATTCCTTTTACTCTTTAAAGTATACAGGACGCTCCTAGAAATTTATTTTCATATAAAACAACAGAGCTGTATATTACCTGTAATCTCAGAATATACCGCTCTGCTGTTTATACATTTATTCACTTTTGACTGTCAGATCTTTCCCCCATCTATATTTCTTATAATTTAGGTACACAACCGGGATCTTTACAATTTCATCCAGACTGATGATAAAGTAAACTGCAAGCACCGGAAGTTTCAGTACAAATGCAGCAATCACCCTAAGATACAGGGAACCTCTCCAGATCAAGACCAGGTCATTTGTAAAAATTCTCATCAGCATTCCCGAAAGCAGCAGTGCAGATAAGGTAAAGATTAGTGATATCACAGTTGTAACTTTCGTCACAAAGGCGAATATCCTCTCTACTGCCAGAATATCTCCCTTGCCCCAGTACTGGACAGCTATAAGAGAAAGACCAATAGTCATAGCTTCTAGAAGCAGGCTGTGAATAAAAGTAACCTGTCCTGCCAGAGATACCGCTGACAGTGAATCCTAAGAAATTACGCCAAGCATCAGACGCACTGACAAGGGCTAGCATAAACTGTTGGAATGCTATGGGCATTACCAGACTTATAAGCTTTCTGGTAAATACCGGAGCTCTTTTATTTCTCATTTATTTTTGTCCATGCTTCCTCATCGAATTTACAGTCTTTAAAATAATATGGCCTGTCCGCATCAGTAATCTCACGAATCACGCGGCAAGGATTTCCAGCGGCACATACGTTGTCTGGAATATCCTTTGTAACCACGCTTCCCGCACCAATCACAACGTTGTTTCCAATCTTTACTCCTGGAAGGACACAGCAGCTTCCGCCAATCCACACATTATCCCCGATGGCGATAGAAATTCCATACTCAAATGCTGAATTCCGACTCTCCGGATGAATAGGATGTCCAGCTGTGTAAATACCTACATTTGGTCCAAACAATACGTTGTTTCCGATAGTAATTTTTCCCACATCCAGCATTACACAGTGAGTATTGGCATAAAAATTCTCCCCAACTTCAATATGGTTTCCGTATTCGCAGTAAAACGGCGGCTCAAAATATACATTTTCCTTATGTTTGATTCCTGCACGTTCCAGACATTCTATACCTTTTTCCAATTCAAAAGGCATTGTCTCATTATACTCCCTGATGGCTTTTTTGGTTTCTTTCTGCTGTGATGTAACTGCGTCATCGGCAATGTACGGCATTTCATGATCTCTTCTGTAAACGTTGTCCATTTTTTGATTCCCCACATATTTTATTCGAATGAAACAAGCAGCCAGTACCTTATAACTTTACAGACTTCTTACACTTCCCATGATGAAGTAAGAAAATCTATCTGCACATAATCCACTACTGCTTTTTTATACGGTGTGCGGATCCAGCACTCTGTTTGGTTTTCTTCCGGATACACGTTTGTTGTAATGCACTTTTCTCCATGATTTACATACACCTCAACACTGCTGTGATCAACCAAAATGCAAAGTTCCAGATAATTATCATGCAGCTCAAATGGACAGTTCATTCTGCCACCTTCATAGTGGTCTCCGTAGCTCTTATCCAGAGTAATAATCTTAGACAGAAAATCAATCTGAATTGCCGTATAACTGGATTCTTTTCCAAGGACACAAATCTCCAGATTTCTTGATTCAATCTTAGTAATATCTAATTTCAAAATTATACGATTACTTCTGTTTGGATCATCATATAACTTGATTGCTTTTTCACCAATTTCCATGTCTGTATAGGTAACAGTCTGCGAAATCAGAGATTCAACTTCCTTTACCGGATACATACACAAGTTGTTTTCACTATCCAATTGTACTTTACGCGGTACACTCAGACAGCCTCTCCAATTTTCCAGACTGGTTGGACCCCAGTCTATACACCAGGGCATCCACAGCCATCCATTCTGCCATGCAATCAACACTCTGTTTCCTTCTTTGTCTGTAAATGACTGTGGAGCATAATAATCAAATCCCACATCCATATTACCCATTTTTTCAATTGTGTAAATACAATTTTCAAAATCCATTGTTCCTACACAATAAAGAGATTTATTATAATCAGGATGATTCATAGGGGAACATGTAACTACCCATTTTCCATTCAGTTCAAACATATCCGGACATTCCATCATAGTTCCCAGTTTACCATTGGACTCCAGCACATTTCCCTTGTACTTCCAATTATAAAGATCATCCGATTCATACAGGCAAATACGGCCATCTCCATCAAAAGTAGCACTTCCTATGCAGCCACCAACAACCATATACCATTTTCCATTGTGTTTAAACACCTTCGGATCACGAAAATCATTGGAAAATCCCTGCGGTGGTTCTTTGATCACTGGATTATTTGGGTATTTTTCAAAAGTCATGCCGTCCTTCGACGTTGCAATGCACTGTGTCTGATGTACAACTCCGTCAATTTGCGTTGTTGCCGTGTAAAAAAGGAATAAGACACCATCTTTCTCTACAGCGCTTCCAGAGAAGCAGCCACCTTCTGGATGGCAGTCATACTCTTGATCCGGCTTTAATGCAACTGGCATATCCTTCCAGTGAATCATATCCTCACTGACAGCATGTCCCCAATGCATCGAATCCCATTTGCAGCTCTTAGGATTATACTGGTAAAAAAGATGATAAAGTCCTTTATAATATACTAGCCCATTGGGATCATTCATCCAGGAAACCGGCGGCGTAAAATGATATCTTTGCCGCCATTTCCCTTCAGTTTCTGATCTTTTAAGGGCTCTTTCAAGAGCCTGCTCCATAATTATTCTACCTTTACATCATCAATATTTCCATATAATACGGTTACTTCTTTCTTGACTTCTCCCTTATCGTCAATTGTCTGATGATAAGTTCCCCAGCCTTTTCCATTGATCCAGAATGTTGTATAATCCTTTTCATTAATTACAGGTGCAAATGACATTGTCTTATTTACCATATCACAGCTATAGCCTGCCAGTGTTGGAATCAGGGAATAACTGGACATTGGTCTGATATAATGATGACCTGCTTCTGTCTCACTCCATGGGCATCTCTTATAACCGTCATAACGATCTCTGATAGCCTTGATAATTGTAAAAGCCTCTTCAATCATACCTTCTTTAATCATAGTTACAGCAACCTGATATTCAACTCCAGTCCATACCTCATCGCAATATGCAAATGGGAATCTCGGTCTTCCACCTTTCGGCCATGAGCAGAGAACCAGTCCTGCCTCGTCATTCAACGCATATGTTCTCTGTACATTAGGAACATCATCCATGCATTCCTTGAAATTATATTTATAAATAGACTGCAAAGCCTTCTTTACATGAGCCTTTGGAAGCACATAGCCAAGTCCTGCTGCCTGAGCCATGAACTGACCAAGGAGCTGATCTGTAAGACAACCAATACCATACTGATAGCGATATGCGTCTACGTCTTCAAGTTCCTGAATATAATATTCACCGTTAAACAACTTCTCGTCAACTAATACAGAAGCCTTTTCATACAAAGCACGATATTTATCTGCAATATCCTGTTTACCAAGATGTTCTGCCATTTCTACAACACCCTTGATGGCACCCAGATAAATGGTGTTTGTCATTGTATTTGGACCATAGAACTCAATGTCATATGTGACATGCATTTTTCCATCCAGAACACCGTCTCCATCTGTGTCCCACTCTTTAATAGAGAATTCCAGCGCTTTCATCATATTGTCCCAGATGCCTTTAAGGAATTCATCATCACCAGTGTATTTCCACTCTCTGTAAATTCTGAGAATAGAACCAAATTCTCCATCGCAGGCTGGAATCATATCCCATCTGCTTTCTCCCAGACATTTTCTTGCACGGAAAGGCATGCATCCATCATCATCCAGTTCTACGTTAAACTCTACATTACGCATTGTAATTTCAAGTTCTGGGAACAGATTTGCAACAGCAGTTGCATAGTTCCATACATGGTTAACATTTCCCTGTCCGCATCCAACGTAATCGCGAATACCTTCCCATCCAAGGAAATTGCCATTTTCAATACGGAAGCAGCAATGGCTCTTCATTGACATAATATTTGAGGCAACTGCATCAATAACATATGCAGGAAGTGATGTGTTAAATAATGCATTCTCAAAATCTTTGGATTTTCCTTCAAGATAGTCTTTCTTGTCTACTACATATTTACTTACATCCCATGCATCCTTAAATAAAGTAGCATAATAGTTACGGATAATGTCATAACCACCATTTCTGTAGCGCTCTAAATCAGCATCATACTCAATCCAGCCCTTAGGACGATTCGGGAAATACCAGGAAATTAAAAATTCAAATTCTTTTTCCTCGTTTGGCTTGATTGTTTCAGAACAACAGATAGAACTGATTCTCTCCTTCAGATTTAAGAAACTGAAGTCATAATGAGCAAGAAGGTCACATCCTTTTGCTTCAATTTCCTCTTCTTCTGTTAATTTTCCATCTTCAACAAAATCATCCCAGAAATCCTGTGCGTTATCTGTCCACTGACCATGAAGCCATTTCTTTCTGCTGATTCCACTTTCATTTGTAGTTGCAATTGACATGGAACCAAATTTCATATCTTTCTCTGTAAGATTTTTTGCTTTATAATACCAGCCTTTTAATCCAGCTTCTTCACGATATTCATTTTCAACCTGATCTACCAGTTTAACATTATTGAAAACATCATATCCATCAAAGCCAACTACATTCGCCATTGTACCAACAACAGACACATCAATAGGTTTGTTTGTCGGGTTAGACACTTTATATTTTATAATTGCTGTTGGAATACCAGAATTGTCTGCATCCAGCGGAATAAAAGGTGTATACGCTTCCATACGAACCTTTACCGGAACTTTACTGTCTTCCAAATCTACATAAACAAATGGCTGCTTTCCAACCATTTTGGATTTTTCAAATCTTGGAATTCCTGCTAACTCGCCATTCAGAAATCCATGGGATTTATAAAATGGGGGTTTGATTTTTGATTCAAGAATTCTGCTTACAGGTTCTTCTCCCTCTTCCTTTGTACGAATTGCAAAGAAAGAGAATGGTACAAACTGTCCCTTTCCAGGCCAGTTAAAAATTTCCCAATCTAATAACTGTCCTCTTGCACCTACTGCAATGTTTCCTGTTCCGATTCCACCAAGAAGGAATTTTGCCACGTTTGCATCTCCCTGATAAGAAATCTCTCCGCCTGTTTCAAACAGCTCAACCTTGGAATGTAATAAATCTTTGTTCATGTCATTAGCCTCCTGTTATATTATTTATTATCCTTTCACTCCTACATGGGTCATACTCTTGACAATCCATTTCTGTCCAATCAGAAATACAATAAGAACTGGCAGAATAGCAAGAACTACTGCTGCAAATACTACATTGTCTCCTGTTGAGAACGGCTGTTTTATTGACAAAATTCCGACTGGAAGTGTAAGTTTCTCCGTATCATTGATCATAATAAATGTTGTAAAATAATCGTTCCAAGAATATGTAAACACAATAATTGCTAACGATGCCAATGTTGATTTCGCCATTGGCAGCATAATTGAAATAAATGTTCTGATTGGTCCTGCGCCATCAATTGCAGCTGCTTCATTCAATTCTTTAGGAACTCCCATAAAGAACTGTCTCATCATAAAGACTCCAAATGCACCTGCCAGACCGGGACAACTTGCACCGAAAATTGATGGAAGCGTAACTGCCCAGGATGTATTAATCACTCCTAGCATCGTCATGATCTTGTACAGTGCTACAATCGTAACCTGAACTGGAACCATCATTGCAACCATCAGCAATGCAAACATAATATTTTTTCCTGGAAAATCAAACTTTGCATATGCATATCCTGCAATAGCACCATGCAGACTCATGCCAAGTGTAATAATCACACTTATTTTTAAGCTGTTCTTCATAAATACAAAAAACGGAATAGTATTTGAAAATAATTTTTTAAAATATCCTAATCTCATTTCTGTAAAAAATGGAGGCAGCCATTTAGGTGGTAATGAAATTGCTTCACTATATGTTCTGAATGATGCTGAAAGCACCCAAAGAAATGGTGCAATCATCAAAAATGCTATACCAAACATGATAATAGTCAGCAGGATATGGCTTACTTTTATTGTTTTCCCAAATAAATGTATTTTCTTATTCATAATGCACCCACCACCTGCTTCCTACAAATTGAAATACTGTTACAATACCAATAAGAATCAGAAGCATAATTGATAGTGCCGACGCTGTTCCATAATCAAACGATGTAAATCCCTTTTCAGCAATCAACATAACCAAGCTTCTTGATGAATCTCCCGGTCCTCCGTTCGTCAATACATAAATAGATTCATATATTCTCAGTGCGCCTGTTACATTCATAACAAGAACAAAAAATATCTGTGGTGATGCTACTGGAATAATTATCTTAAAAAAGCGCTGTACTACATTCGCGCCATCAATGCTGGCAGCCTCCAAAAGTCCCTGGTCTACATTCTGTAGTCCTGCTAATATCAAAAGCATTGACATGCCAGAGTTTTTCCAGGTATCCAGAATCAAAACAGACAGTTTAGAATAAGCCTGATCATTCAACCATCCAATTTTAGCGATTCCAAGTTGTCCCAGATAATAGTTGATAACCCCTGCGTCCGTCTGAAAAAAGGCTTGCCAGATAATTGCCACAAACGTTAGTGCCACTAATGATGGAAAGAAATAAATAGATCTAAAAAATACCGTTATTTTTTTTGGCAGAATATTATCAACCAGCACAGCCAAAATAAGTCCTATTGCTGTATTTCCCAATGAACAACATATGGTGTACCATAAAGTATTTTTCAGAGCAGTTAAAGATCTGACATCTGTAAATATTTTTTTATAATTTTCCATCCCTACAAAAGTACTGGCACCTGTAAACACGTTGTATTTGTGAAACGAAATTACAATTACCCATATAATTGGAATGAGTACAAAGCACATAAAGCCAATAAATGATGGAAGTGTAAAAAGATACGCTGCTTTTAACTCTTTTTTATCCCATTTATGTCTGTTTTTCTTCTTATTCACCGATTTTTTCCTCCTTTACGGATAAAACGGTCTTACAGTATGCCAGGAGGATAAATCCCTCCTGGCCATATCTTTTACTGAATTGCGCTCTCAATCTGAGCCTGCGCTTCATCCATTGCTGCCTGAGGTTCTTTCGCTCCAGAGACCACCTCCTCCAACTCACGTAAGAAAGTCTGCTCAAGATCTCCGAAATAACTTGGAGCCGCAATTGGATCTGCAATTGTAACTGCTTTCCAGATTCCCATAATATTATCAGGGCATGTTCCCATAATATCTGTAGATGTTGCCAATGCTTCTGTTGGCGGTACCTGCTGGCCACCTGCTGCAACAGCTGTTAATGTTTCATCAGATACCATTTCTTTTAACAGCTCAATTGCAAGATCCTGATGCTCTGTTGTGGAACCAATGCACCATGCAGATCCTCCATATACAGAACCGTCTTTCTCTTTTACCGGCCACTGAACGCAATCAAAATCATCATTTGTTAATCCTGCATCCTGCCAGGTATTTAATACCCAACGACCAGCACCAACCATAGCAACCTGATTATTTGCAAACATGGAGTATCCGTCTGAGCTGATTGGTTCTGGACAAATACCATCTTTATACATACCATTTAAGAAATCTACTGCTTCCACAATACCTTCACTGTTAACAGTAGGTGTCTCGCCATCCTCACCAACTAATGCTGCATTGTTAGTTGACCACCACGGTGTAAGCTGGAAATAAGTGCATGGGAAACAAAATCCGTAAACACCATCCTTGGTAAGCTTCTCAGCAGTTTCTCTGAACTGATCCCATGTCCATCCATCCTGTGGATACTCTAAACCAGCATCATCAAACATATGCTTATTATAATAAACTACCATTGTCTGAGTTCCGTTCGGGAGACCATACAGAGAATCATTTACAGTAAAACCTTCAAGTAAAGATGGTGCATACTGATCTTTCTTAGCCGTAAGTTCTTCATCATCTGTAATAATGTCATCAAGTGGTACCAGTAAATCATTACTTACAGCCATATTAACAGCTTCCAGACCAAGGCTGATTACATCCGGAGCTTCTCCTGAAGTACACATGGTAATCCATTTCTGAATAAAGTCTGACCATGACTCAACCGGTACACAAGTCTGTTCCACCTTTACATTTGGATTTTCCTCATTAAAACGAGCAATGGCATCATTTGCAATCTTTTCCTCATCAGTATTTCCCCAGTTTAATACTCTAAGAGTCACTTCATCTTCTGCATGAACAATAGTAGCTGCTGACATAGACATTGTTGCTATAAGACTTAATGCAATCGCTTTTTTCATCATTTTTCTCATTCTAAAACCTCCATACCTTAACGTGGAAAGGTTTCCACATTTGTGTTTTAAAAAGAATTTCCTTTCAGAAATCCTTAGCTCCAATACATTATTTGATACGAGTTACCTAGATGTGCGCTCATCCTTTATGGTTACGAGTATATACTCTGCTCTTATTTTTGTCAATAGTTTTATATGGAATCCGTTCCATTTTTATATTTTTTATTTATTTTGCACAAATTCAATTAGGATAAATTGTAACACTTTCTTCCACGTTTTATTCTTTATCATCTGTCGTATCTCCCAGAAGTAACGTAGGCTCATAAAACACTTTTTTATTATGATACTTTTTCCCCTGTATCATATTAAGCAAAATATTAACTGCACGTTTTGCCAGCTCCTCAATAGGCTGCTGTACAACAGTCAGGTTCATAACTCCAACTTTCGCTACATAAGTTCCATCATAAGCTACTACCTTTACATCTCTTGGAACTTTTTTCTTGCGTTTTAATAGCTGTCTTATACATGCAATTGCTACCATATCCACTGCAAAAATCCCATCAATATCCGGATACTTATCCATAAGCATATCTGCCATTACATCATACTGTCCATAATCAAAATCATTCCAGTCCATTTCATGGGAATAAACAGTCACACCACGTTTTTTCATGTATCGCTCAAACTCATAATGCCTTTCATGTGACGGAGAATCAACTACTCGAGCGCCTTGAATCTGTAACACACAACGACAATTATTTCTAACCAATTCCTCTGCCGCCAATTTTCCGCCAATCTTATGATTTGTTGAAACAACAGGAATATTTTCACCCAAAAAACGATCCAACGCAACAATGGGTCCCTGCACACCTTGATATTCCTCAAAATCCAGCATATGGCTTCCTGCTATGATCCCATCCACAATATGTCTGTTCAACATATTAATGTATTCTTTTTCGTAGTTCTGCTCACTGTAGGTACTACAGATCATTGTCTTATATCCCTTTTTCATTAGTTCTGCTTCAGCATATAAAACTACCTCTGCAAAAAACGGATGTGATATTTTGGGAATAATAATTGCGACAATTCCACTTTTCTTACTTAACAAATTTCTTGCAAGTTCATTTGGAATATAATTTAATTCTTTCATTGCGGTCTCTACTTTAATTCGTGTCTCATCCGATACATACCCTGTAGAATTTAAAACCCTCGATACCGTACCAACACCAACTCCAGCCTTCTGTGCTACTTCTTTTATACTAGCCAAACAATCGCCTCCTTCACTTTCATACAAACTATTTTTCTTCCTGTTATTATGTTGTATTTCTTATTGTATGTAGCAACAGTATATCATTTGCCATTTTACATTACAATCTTTTTTGGATGTTTTTTACAAAATTAAAGTCTTAAAATTCATTTTATGCAATAATTTACACAGTTTATTTCAATTAATTTTTATCAAAATGAAAATTGGATAAAAAATTGAACATCGAGAAAGTCACAAACAATCGAGGCTGTCCGTTCACACTCCTGACAGCCTCGATCAATATACATTTTTATATCTTATATTTCAAAATTTATACTCTTCAATCATACATTCATGTAATTTTGTTTTCTTATTGTAATTCACTCCAACCAGAAGTGCATTTCCAGCATATTCTTCCAGACTTCTGCAATATTCTTTTCTTTTAATCTGGCTGATTGCCCCATCTGCACTCTTGTCCCATTTCAGCTCTACCACAAGTGCCGGTTTATCCTGAAATTTCTTACGTGGAATAAATACAATATCCGCAAATCCCTTTCCGCCAGCCAATTCCCTGTGCATTGTATAAAAATTCCTTGCAGCATATAAAGCAAGAGAAATCGTATAACTCAAGGCGTTTTCATCATTATACTGAATATGAGACGTTTCAAAATGAGCCAGTTGTATTCCTTCCGCAACCTGTTGTGGCCGTCTCTGCCAGATTGCATTTAACGTGTCAGCAGATTGCTTCAGCGCAATTGATACCTCGCCCCAGTCCGATGCAGCTACACTGTTAACATACTCATTTCGCACTTCATTATTCGGAATCTTCACCACCTTATTCTCCGAATCATAAGCCAGATACCCCAGATGAATCAACAATGTCAATACATCATCCTCTGTTCGGAAGGTTGTCATATCGTTGGTAAAGCTTCCCGTATTAACCGGAATCCTTTCCCCTGCAATCATGCTCAAAACATCATCCTTCAGGCCATCAAAATTCATATCAATATAAACCTGCAGGGCCTCGAATGTTTCCGTCTGATTCCAGTAATTCTCTATTTTTCCGAAGAGCATACTGTTTACAACAGAACGCGGACTATAAACAGATGCCGCCATAGAAAATGAATATCCATCATACCAGGCTTTTACTTCTTCCATATCCATCCTGTATTTATGGCACAGATATTCCACTTCCACCTCAGTAAAACCCACATACGGTGCAAGAGGGCCTGGATTTATCATGGAAAATTCATCAAACATATTTAATGCAGAATGGGTTCCATATTTCTTTATTGGCAAAATACCCGTCATATACGCTAAGTGAATACATGCCTTATCCTTCAGCAAGTCTCTCAGGAAATCCAGGTATTTCTCCTGTGCTTCCTTATTCTGCCTGAACTCCCTGAAAATACAGTCCCACTCATCTATAATAACAACAAATGGACACTTCTCAGTCTCATAAATATCCTGCATGGATTCCACCAGATCCGTATCGTCAAAATAATCCACATCCGGATATTCTCGCTTCAGATCCCGCAAAACAAGTTTTTTTACCCGGTCAACCAATGCTTCAACACTATCGCTTCTACTCAGAAACTCCTGCATATTCAAAAAAATGGTATTATACTTATTTCTGTACTTTTCAAAATCAGGACTCTCGGATATTTCAAATTTGGAAAATATTTCTCTGGAATCACAGCCTCTGCTGTAATATGCCGTAAGCATATTCGCAGCCATGGATTTTCCAAACCTCCGCGGGCGGCTGACGCAGACATATCCCTGCACTGTATTCATTACCCGATTCGTGTATCCGACCAAACCAGTTTTATCTACGTAGATTTCAGAATTTACGCTTTTTTCAAAGCTCTCCATTCCCGGATTCAGATATCTGCCCATGGTTACCTCCTGTGTCCTTATCCGTTTCCATATTCTTATAGCGTAAGTATATAACATTTTTTTGCTTTTGACTACCTTAGAGCCTGTTTGAAAAGGATTTTCGCAAGATGTGCGCCACACTTTGATCTCCATTCTCTTTTTAGAATGTGTTTGAGAAAGGATTCGTCTATAAACTTCATTTCGCAAAGTTTAATTACACCATCTTTTCTGATATCTTGTTGCCGTAAACATTAAAACAATATTACAATTATTCTTTCACACTATTCTTGCCAACCGGCGACAGCACTATTAAAGAAGCCAAAAATACAGGCGGTACTCACCTTTCCTGAATACCAGCCTGCATTTTCCGAGGTTTTTTCAAAATTTTATAGCAATTTCTATCTTCAACTTAATTTATTAACCGCTTCTGCCAGTTTCAGATACTCCTGGTAATGTTTCTTATACCAGTCTTTCTTCTCAGAATCCGGTTTGCAAATCTTAATACATTTCGCTGCCATATGCTCTGCTGCCACTTCCAATGTCTCGTAAATTCCAGCTCCCACAGCGGCATACATAGCGGCTCCCTGTGCACATGTCTGGTCACTGTCCAGAATGTGTATCTCACGTCCGCTTAAGTCAGACAACATCTGCATAACATAAGGTGATTTCTTGGAAATTCCACCTACCGCGATCACCTTTTCAATATCAATTTCCTGTTTCTCGAAACCTTCAATCAGACGGTACAGACCACATACGGCTCCAAACACAAGACTGCGGTAGAGATACGGCGCATCCATTCCCAGCGATAATCCGGAAATGGCAGATCTCTGGAAATCGTCTGTATTTGGATAACGGCGCCCATTAAACCAGTCCAGTGCAATTGGGAATGGCTCTTCCGGAAGTTCTTCCGCCTTCTTCTGCAGCATAATCAAAATCCGATCTTCGACTTTTTTGTATAGTTCATCTGAAATACCAGAATTCTCATCAGCTGCAAGTTCTGCCAGCGGCCACTCCAACAGCCTCTTAAACCATGCAAATATATCTCCAAAAGCCGCCTGTCCGGTCTCCACGCCTACGTATCCAGGCAAAATGGAATTCTCAGCCTGTCCACAGTACGCCTGAATATCTTTTCCCTTCAGGTTCTCCGGCTTCTCCACGAACATATCCACACAAGAAGTTCCCATCGTACATACAAAAGTCTTCTTCTGAATACCAGCACCCACAGCGCCTGCATGAGCATCAAAAGAGCTTCCTGAAATCACAGTACTCTCTTTTAATCCCAGTTTCTTAGCCCATTCCGGACAAAGAGTTCCAACCTTCACAGTAGACGGCTGCGGTGCATTTCCATACCGCTCGCGAACCTGTACCAGATACGGATCTAGCTGTTCCAGAACAGAAGCTGCCGGCAGACCGTTCCACTCGCTGTGCCACAAAGCCTTATGACCAGCTGCACACGCACTGTGGTAAATTTTCTCCGGTCTTGTTTCCCCGCAAAGAATACCAGTCATCCAGTCACAATGCTCCTCCCAGGTATAAGCTGCCTGGCGGATTGCTTCATCATGTCTCACTGCATAAAGGATTTTTGCCCAGTACCATTCCGCACTGTAATCTCCCTGGTATTTGGTATAGTCATTCTCACTGTTGTTTCTGAATAACTTGTTTATCTCGTCCGCCTCAGCAGCTGCAGCGTGATCCTTCCAGAGGAAAAACATGGCGTTTTCATTCTCTGCAAACTCATCAAGCAGCGCCAGCGGAGTTCCATTTTTATCTACCGGAACCGGAGTGGAACCAGTAGTGTCCACTCCAATTCCAATCACATGATCTTTCTGCTCTTCGGTAAGCTCTGCCAGTGCTGTCGTAATGCATTTTTCCAAAGATTCCAGATAATCTAATGGATGCTGGCGGAAAATGCTGTGCTCCGGATGCTGATAGAGTCCAGCTTTCCAACGTGGATAACAGGCAACACCCTGTCCAACATTTTCCCCAGTCTCTGTATTTACAATAAGCACACGAACAGAATCACTTCCGAAGTCAACTCCAATTACATAACTTTCTGCCATTTGCTTAACCGTTTCTTTCCTGTAATTATTTTCTGGAAATTGCTTTCTTTGCTTTCTCAGCAATATTCTCAGGGGTTAATCCGTAATGTTTCAGCAGTTCTGCCGGAGAAGCGGAATGTCCAAATGTATCCTGAACTCCAACAAACTCAGTCGGAATACTCTTGTTCTGAACCAGAACTTCTGCAACAGCTGCTCCAAGTCCGCCGATCACATTGTGCTCTTCTGCTGTAACAATTGCACCGGTCTCTTCTGCTGCTTTGAGAATGATATCACGGTCAATCGGTTTAATTGTATGCATATCAATAACTCTTGCACTGATTCCCTCAGCCTCCAGAAGTTTCTGTGCTTTCAGAGCTTCCTGAACCATAAGGCCACATGCAATGATTGTAACGTCTTTACCATCTTTCAGCTGTACGCCTTTGCCAATCTCGAATGAGTAATTCTCAATTGTATCAGTTACACACTCAACTGCCGGACGCCCTGTACGGAAATAGCATGGTCCCTGGAAATCAAGCATAGCCTTTGTTGCAAGACGAGTCTCATTTGCGTCACATGGAACAATTACAGTCATTCCCGGAATTGTACGCATAAGGCTGATGTCCTCAAGAGCCTGATGGGTTGCACCATCCTCACCAACTGTAAGGCCAGCGTGGCTTCCTACTACCTTTACATTTAATCCTGGATAGCAGACATTGTTTCTTACCTGGTCATAAACACGGCCTGCTGCAAAAATAGCGAATGTATGTACCAGAGCAGTTGCTCCACATGTTGCAAAACCAGCTGCAACATCTACCATGTTTGCCTCAGCAATACCGATGTTGTAAAAACGTTCCGGATATTTCTCTGAAAAATAAAGTGTCATGGTGCATTTCTTTAAGTCTGCGTCAAATACATAGATGTTCTCATCTGCACCAAATTCAGCTAATGCACGTCCATATGCTACTCTTGTTGAAATATTCTCTCCCATTTTATCAGTCCTCCAGTTCCGCAAGTCTAGCATCCAATTCAGCAAAACATGCCGGCCACTGTTCCGGTTTTGGCTGTCCGCCGTGGAAGTCAACATTATTTTCAAATAAGGAAACGCCTTTGCCTTTAATAGTATGTGCTACGATTGCAGTAGGTTTTCCGGTTACTACAGAAGCAAGCTCTACAGCGTCTGCGATCTGCTCTACATCATGTCCGTCGATTTCGATCACATTCCAGCCAAATGCTTTGAATTTGTCACCGATCGGGTATGGAGACATAACTTCTTCCAGAGAGCCATCCAGCTGAAGATTGTTATTATCTACAAATGCGATCAGATTATCAGCTTTATAGAAGCCTGCACACATAGCAGCTTCCCAAACCTGGCCTTCCTGAATTTCACCATCTCCCATGATACAGAATACACGGTTTCCAGTCTTATTTGCTTTTGCATACATAGCCATTCCAAGAGCCGTGGAAAGTCCCTGTCCAAGAGAACCCGCAGACATATCAACACCTGGCACATGAATCTCTACATGTCCGGAAAGATCACTGTCCAGTTTACGGAATGTAGAAAGATGTTCTACCGGGAAAAATCCCTTGAGAGCTAATGTTGCATACATTGCCGGTGAGCAGTGTCCTTTGGAAAGAACAAGTCTGTCACGGTCTGGCTTGTCCGGGTTTGCCGGATCTACATTCATTTTGTCGAAATACAGTACTGACATAATATCACAGATGGAGAAAGATCCTCCAATATGTCCGGAACCTGCAGTCTGGATTGTCTGCAAAGCTGTTTTACGAATTTTTGCAGCCCATAACTCCAACTCTTTTTTCTTCTTGCTGTCCATTTGTTTAGTCTCCTTTTTGAATTTATATGATTATTTTGCTGCGTTCTGTTTTTTCTGTTTCACCATATCAACATAAACTGCTGCGATGATGATAATTCCCTTTAATACAAACTGCCAATAAGAGTTGACATGCATTAAGTTTAATCCATTTGAAATAAGTCCGATGATCAGAACACCGATCAGAAGTCCACCTACAGAACCTGTACCACCGAAGAAAGAGGTTCCACCAAGTACCGCTGCTGCAATCGCATCTGTCTCATAACCTTCGCCTGTGGATGGCTGTCCGGAAGCAAGACGGGAAGCAAGAACTACACCGCAGAAGCCAGCAAGCGCACCACTGATTGTCCATACAAGAATTTTAATCTTCTTTACATTAATACCGGAGAAACGAGCGGATACTTCGTTTCCACCAACTGCATAGATATGACGTCCTGTCTGGGTTTTATTAAGGAAGAAATAGTCCAGGATCAGGAAAATGATCATATATACAACTGGAAGCGGAACTGGTCCAAGAGAACCCTGTCCGATTTTTGCGAAACCATCGTTACCATAAGCTGTTACAGGAGATCCGTTTGCTACCAGATAAGCAGTACCACGACAGAGGGACTGCATTGCCAGTGTTACAACGAATGGATGGATTCCTGTGTAAGCAACAATTACACCATTCAGTAAACCGATTACAACACCAATCAGAATACCCATAAGAACAGCAAGCTGTACCGGGAATCCCCACCACTGGAAAGCTGCAACGGTCATAACACCACTCAACGCTGCAAGTGCACCACCGGTCAGGTCAATACCAGCAAGGATGATTGCCATCTGAACACCGATTGCAAGGAAGCAGTTTGTTGCACATGTTCTTAACAGGTTAAGAATGTTTTTCTGTGTCAAAAAGTTATTTCCAAAGATGGAAAAGATTACGCAAAGAATTGCTAAGCCTAATAAGATTCCCCAGTTCTGGGAAAAATAGTTTTTTACAGCCCGGCCTACGTAGCTCTGTGATTTTTTATTATTCATTGTTGGATACCCCCATAGCGTACTTCAAAATCCGTTCCTGATCATACTCATCGTGACTTAACTCACCCATGATGTGACCTTCTCTCATGATCATCATTCGGTCACTCATGTTCATTACTTCAGGCATCTCTGAAGAAATCAGAATGATTGCCAGTCCCTGTTTCGCCAGGTTGTTGATGATGGTATAAATCTCTGCTTTTGCACCGACATCAATTCCTCGAGTCGGCTCATCCAGGATCAGAATCTTCGGATCAGTAGCCAGCCATTTCGCCAGCAGTACTTTCTGCTGATTTCCACCAGAAAGAGTAGAACAGTTTACAAGAGATGAAGGAGTCTTAATGTGAAGTTTCTCGATTCCGTCCTCTGTGATCTCATCTTCTTTTCGGGTATTTACTACCAGATTCTTAATGAAACGATCCAGTACAGCAAGTGTAGTATTGAACTTGATGGTATTGTTTAACAAAAGACCTTCTGTCTTTCTACTCTCTGGAACAAGGGCAATACCATGTTTCTGCATGTACGCCGGATCATGTTTCTTTGTTTTTTCTCCGTTCAGATAAATCTCTCCGGAATCCATAGGATCAAGTCCCATGATTGCTTTCATAAGCTCAGATCTTCCGGCCCCTACCAGTCCGTAGAAACCAAGTATCTCTCCGCTTCTTACCTGGAAGCTGCAGTCGATTGCTCTTTTTCCTGCATTAATGTTCTTAACTTCCATCATGATGTCGCCTGGTTTATTATAAGTACGAACATAGTAGTTACCCAGGTCCCGACCTACCATCAGGGAAATCAGCTCACTCTCTGAACATTCAGCTGACTGACGTTCTCCCATAAATTCTCCATCTCGCATAATGGTAACTGCATCACAAAGCTGGAATACCTCTGCCATCTTATGTGTGATGAAGATAATGCCCATTCCCTGTTTCTTAAGGTCTCGTACTGTATCAAACAACACATCTACCTCTTTTTCAGAAAGAGAAGATGTCGGTTCATCCAAAATTAAAATCTTCGCATTCAGTGAAAATGATTTTGCAATTTCCACCATCTGCTGCTGTCCAATAGAAAGTCTTCCTACAAATTCATTTGGGTCTACATCAAGACCAACTCTCTCAAGAAATGGTCTTGCGGCTTCTGCCATTTTATCTTTACTTACCATACCAAAAGAGTTCTTCATCTCTCTTCCAAGAAAGATGTTCTCTGCAATTGTAAGATATGGCTCCAGCGCAAGTTCCTGATGGATAAATGCAACTCCCAGAGCCTGAGATTCATGAATTGAATGGATTGCTACTTTTTTTCCTTCAATATAAATGTCTCCTGAATCAGCCGGAAAAACACCGCCCAGAACATTCATCAGTGTGGATTTACCGGCTCCGTTCTCACCCATAAATCCCATAACCTCTCCGGCGTGAACTGTGATTGCTGCATTATTCAACGCTTTAACACCGGGGAAAGTTTTTACTATGTTTTCCATACGTAAAAGTTCTTTTTGCATATTTGTGCTCCTCTGAAAAACTGCCAGAGATTTCACTCTCTGGCAGCCAGTTTTCATTCCTGTCTTCCGATATTTCGAGACAATAACGGATTATGGATTACTGCCAATCTGTTACATCGAAATCAGCAATATTGTCTTTGTTGATCAGAACTACGTCTACAGTCTGGTCATGCTCTACTTCTTTACCTTCCAGAGTATCGATTGCTGCGTCAAGAGCTTTCTGTCCGATTACAGATGGCTGCTGAGCTGCAGAAGCTGTAGCAGAACCGTCAGCAACATATCCCATGAAGTCCGGGTTACCATCAACACCATAGATCAGGATGTCATCTTTGCCTGCTGCCTGAGCGGCCTGTACACATCCAAGAGCGCCCATATCATTGATGCAGAAGAATGCTGCAAGGTCATCATCAGCTGTTAAAACATCTTCTGCTGCTGTCATTGTCTTAGCTGTGTCACCTTCTGTATCTGTTGTAGATACGATTTCGAAGTAATCACCAACTGTATCAAGGAAGCCCTGCTCACGCTGTACACAAGCTGTTCCGGATGGCTGATCCATAACTGCGATCTTGGAACCCTCGTCCAGTTTGCTCATCATATCTTTTGCACACTCAACACCTGCTTTGTAGTTATCGGAAGCGATAATACTAACAACTTTGTCGGATGCATCAACTGCTGTGTCTACGTTGATAACCGGGATTCCAGCATCTTCGCAAGCCTGAAGAGCCTCTGTTACTGCTGTACAATCCATAGGAGCAAGGATGATCGCATCAACTTCCTGAGCGATTAAGTCGTTTACGTAGTTGTTCATGGTTGCCTGATCGCTGTTTGCATCAACTGTTACAAGCTGGGAATCAACGTCCATTCCTTTTGCTTCCATCTCTTCTTTGATACCGCCAAGCATTGCGGTCCAGAATGGGTTGTTCATTGTGGTCGGTACATATGCGATTGTGTAGTCGTTTCCAGCTGCATCATCAGATGCATCGTCTGCAAATACAGTTGCGCTTCCCATTGTTGTCATTGCCATTGCCAGTACCATTGCTAATGCGAGATTTCTTTTTTTCATTTCGATTCTTCTCCTTTTTTTACGTTTCTGCTCATTTATTTTATCTTCTGATTATAACTTTTCGAAAAGATGTTCATGGACTCCGGATTCCATTAGCAGGTTCCCATATTTTGTTATAATCAGATGATCAGTACATGTTTCACTGCCCGATTTCAGGCTGGTTTCCACCGCGCATCCTTAGCGCTTCGGATCAGATCAAATATATTATCTCTTCTGCAGAGATTATCAAATGTATAGTAAAATCCACCCAACAGGAAAGATTCCTGACTGATTTTTGAATATCTTATAGAAGCATTTTCTTCCACAAATGCAGGTACAAAATTTCGAATAGCCTCCCGGATTTTGTTTACAAAATCTTTTGTATCCGGATAATCAGGTCCAATAATGATGCAATCTGGATTGATCAGATAGATAATATTGGCAATTCCATATCCCAGCATCCAGGCTACTTTATGTACTGCCCATGTGGCCAGCGCATCCCCTTTCCGGTATGCATCAAATACATCCAGATATGTACTTTTCTCATTTAAAATAGTGTCTGGAAATTCGAATAACCTTTCTTTCACATATCGCGCCGCGCTTTCTGAACCTGCACAATATTCAAAGGTTCCTTTATTTCCCCTTGCCTGGTTATAATTGATTCCCATGTAACCACCTTCACCGGCAAGCCCCAAATGACCATTCATAATATTCCCATTTACAACACATCCAGTACCAATACCAAATCCTCTGGATCGTACCACTACCAGACTTCCCCGCTCCTGACCTTTGATTTCCTCTGCACATCTCCATTCTGCGTAAGCGGAAAGTTTGGCGTCATGCTTGATCATAACCTTTCTGCCAAGTGCTTTTTCAAGTTCAGCTTTCACATTGATCTGGCTCAGCTCTTCGAATTCGGAAACCATGAAGATTTCTTCGTTCTTCTCCGGTCTGTTGATAAACAGTCCAGGCACTGCCAGACAAATTCCTAGGATACGGTTATTTCCATATTCATTTGCCATTTTCACCGCATCGGCTTTCAGGTTTTCAACAATTTCCCGGAAGCCATTCTCTTTTTGAAAATTGCAGCAGCTGTGTTTGATCATATTGCCGCTAAGATCAAAAATCGCCAACTGGTAATCCTTACGGGTAATTCCTATGGACATTGTATAAATGTCATCCAGTTTCAAATTAAGCTTCTCACCTCTTCGTCCAGCGGCAGTCTCACCATTTACTTCAACAATCCCCATTTCAAAAAACTCATTGATAATGTTGGTGATCGTTGCTTTCTGCAGGTTTAACTCTACGGCTAACTCTGCTCTGGTCATCATGCCTTTCTCCTGAAGAGTTTTAAAAACAAGGATCCGATTGTTCTTCTGCATCTCCATGCTATTCATTCCACGTCTCATTGCTGTCCCTACCTTTTGTGTTTTTTTATTAAACTTAAGACTGATGTGTTCGAATCATTAACACTCTGTAATGTTCATTTCTCGTCTCCTTGTATTAATTATATTAACGCAAATCCCCCTAGTAGTCAATCATTTTGTGTTAAATTAATGAACAAATTTCGTGTATTAAGTTTGTGCATGTTTTATATTTTTCCATTTTTGTCACGTAGAGTTCATTTGTTGAACATTATGCAATTATAAAGGTTCCCATTTCCGTTCATTTGGTTATAAACTTGTGTTCATAGAAAATCTTTTGTGTGTTCATCATTTGAATTCTAATCTGATTAGTTCTATTATACGGCAGAAAGAAAATATGGGCAATGAATAACAAAAATTAAAATAATCCATACCGCACAAAAGGCAATGAACCATTTCTGGTTCATTGCCTTTTATTTTACCTACACTGTAATTGCAAATAATAACAATAAAATTTATCCTCCTTCTCTTCAAAAGAAGCCATAGTGTTCCACCTCAATTTGACCTCTACAACCGTAACCCTTTAATATCCTTAATCCGTGATAAGATTGTATTGCAGCTGCAGCTGATAATACCGGGCAGTGTATCAATGACATTGTGCAGGAAGTGCTCCATTTCATCACTTGATGAAGCAACTGCATGTACATGCAATTTATCTCTTCCTGTGACACGGTAAATCTGTGTAACTGTATCATCTTTGTATAAGATATCTGTCACCTGCGACAAATGATCTGGTTTTATTTCAATTTCAAAATAACAGGATACCGCCCCACTGATTTTTTGAGGATTTATTATTGTTGTATATTCTTCAATTATCTCCTTTTTCTCCATAGCCTGAATCCGGGCTTTTACTGCCACTCTGGAAATGCCGGTTTCTTCACCGATATCCGAGTAGGAGATACGTGCATTTTCTATAAGTAACTGGATAATCTTCTGATCCAGTTCATCTAAATTATCCAGGTACATAAGTGCCCTCCTGTAAAATAATATCCGTCAGCTTAATTCGATTTCTCAATCAGCTTTACGGCACAATCTCAAGCCAGTAACCATCTGGATCTACGATGAAATAAATTCCCATTGCTTCATTTTCGAAGCAAATGCAGCCCATCTCTTTGTGCTTCTTGTGCGCAGCCTCGTAATCCTCCGCCTGGAATGCCAGATGGAATTCGCATTCACCCAGATTATATGGCTGTGGATGATCCTTAAGCCAGGTAAGTTCCAGCTCAAAATCACTTACATCGTTGCTCAGATACACGATGATAAAATCATCGGTAGTCTTTCTTCTTACCTCGTGCAGATCAAGGGCCTCATTGTAAAATTTAATAGATCGGTCCAGGTCTGACACATTGTAGTTTTCGTGAATCATCTTAAATTTCATACTTCTTCTCCTTTTGTACATTCTGTGTTTTTAATGCGTGACTTATATTGCGGATATTCAGTAATGAACCGCTTAATTACACTGGCATCATTCCAGTAATGCATTGGAAAAATGACATTGCAATCTACATTTTTAAGGAAATACAGGATCCCGTCGGCATAATGATCTCCCTGCCTCGGATCTAAGGGAACAAATGCAGCATCAAAATGCATACCCTTAATTTTCCTGATCTCTGCACGATATGCAGAAGTAAGTCTCTGGTTGTCAGCTTTCAGCTCACCATCCCAGTACCAGTCGTTTAAGTCGCCGGCATGATAAATGGTGCCTTCCTTTGTTTTGACAATGAATGCGACACCACTATCGTTAGACAGCAAGGTATCAACTTCAGTACCATTATCCAGATTATAAGTCTGATCATGATAAACATATGTGATCTTCAGATCCGATAAATGATTCCTTTTTCGTATATCATTCGCCAGGACTGCCTGATAAGTCATCCCCATATCATCAAGAATCCCAAAGATTTGTGGGTTAAAATGATCCTTGTGGAAATGACTGCAAAAGACGATTACTTCTTTTTCCTTGTCAAGGTGCGGCAATTCACCCTTGTAATAATCAAAAATATAGTAGCAGTCTCTGGTTTCAATTAAAAAACCACTGTGATTAATGTAAGTAATTTTCATGATACCTCCTTCATTTCCCGCGTTCTCTTTCAGCTATTTCTGAAGCAGCACGTCCAATGAAAAGCATTTTTCTATAGCATGTTTAAAAAAACTTTCTGCAAAATACAGCCAGATACTATAGACTTGATGATCTCCTGAGCGCCACATAGGATATTAAAAAGTTCGCAAACCAACCTGCTGGTACAGCAAGCCAGACGAATTCAATACCAAAACGCGGTGCAAAAATCAAGGCAACAAACAGGCGAATCGCCAGGTTTACCATGTTTGCAATAAGGAACGGACGCATGATTCCGAGACCACGAAGGACTCCATCGGTTGCCATTTTGATTCCCATAAAAATGAAGAAATAACCAAGCCATCTCATATAATCCCCGGATACCTGATAGGCCAGGGCGGTTCCGTCTTTACCAAGAAACAGCGAGGAAATTTGGGTATGCAGCGTTTCAATAACGATGAAAGCAAGTGCTGCAAAGCACACATCCAGCACCAATGCAGCCTGGTAGCCTTTTTTGATACGCTGAGGTTTGTTTGCGCCGAGATTCTGTGAAACATATGGTGAAACTGCATTACCGATAGATACAAAAATCAGGGAAAAAACATTCTCCACCCGCATCGTCGCCGCATATCCCGCAAGCGCCTGTGTGCCGAAAGGATTTACAACTGCCTGCACGATCATCATACCAATAGACACTGTAGACTGCTGGAGAACTGATGGAACCGCAATCTGAAGCATGGAATGCAGCTCCCGCCAGTCAAATCGTTGAAAAGAGCTCTTATATCGTCGCATCCGATATAAGAAAATCAGAAGCGAAAACACGGCGGAAATGCCTTGTGCAATCAAGGTTGCAAGCGCCGCACCAAACACGCCGAGATCAAGACCAGCCACCATCCAAAGATCCATAAAAATATTTAAGACTGACGAGAATATCAGGAGTCCCAGTGGAATTTTTGATTCGCCTATGGAAGTAAACATCGTTGAAAGAATGTTGTACATAAACAAAAACGGAAAACCCACGAAATAGACCCGCAAATACAGCACTGCGTCATCCATTATATCTGCAGGGGTTTGTAACGCGCTCATCATCCAATGGGAAAAGCTAAAGCCAAAAATACCAAGGATTATGCTTAGGATCAAAAAGCTAAGCAAAGACGTTGACACGATGGTTTTCATTTTTCCATACTCCCTGGCACCGAAATAGCGGCTCACAAGCACACCGGCACCCACACCGGCACCCAGTGCCACACAAATGAAAACATTGGTCAGCGCTGCACATGCACCGACAGCTGCAAGTGCGGAGGAGCCCACAAACTGACCGACGATAATGGAATCAGCCATATTGTATATTTGCTGAAAAAAGCTGCCGAGAATCATCGGCATTGCAAAGACCGTCAGCGCTTTAAGAGGCGCATCTGTGATTAAATACTCATCTTTTGACATTATCATATGCCTCCACAGGTTTCATAATTTCATTTATTCTTCCCTTCATAGGAATTTATTCATGTATTCGAAATGTAAGTTTTAAGTTACGTTCCGAAACAATTATATGTGGTTGCAACTAATAAGTCAAGTCGCCGTTTACTCTTAGTTACGGTTCACCCCGTGACCAGTAACACACTTCGCGATGCACAGAAATCATGCATTCGCATGATTTCGCGCTGAGATTCTCGGGTTTTCTGTGAACTTTGTTCACAAAAAACACCTCGCGGAACGTTACCAATGAACAGTAACACTGATCTTTCACCTTATATGCTTTGCTATCACCGGTAAAAGTACATTCATATCAATTGGTTTTGCCACATGATCATTCATTCCCATCGATATTGCCTTCTGCCTGTCCTCTGCAAAGGCGTTTGCTGTCATTGCAACAATGGGGATGGAGGCTTTCTTCTCATCTTTCATCCTGCGTATCCTGGCTGCAGCATTATATCCATCCATCACCGGCATCTGAATGTCCATAAGAATCATATCATAATATCCGGGAACTGCTTTCTCCAGCTTATCCAGACACTCTGCTCCATCCTTCGCACGGTATGCAATGATCTTTTGTTCTGCAAGCAGTTCTATCGCAATCTCTGCATTCAGATCATTATCCTCTGCAAGAAGAATACGTTTTCCTTTCAGCTTTTCTAATATATCTGGCTGTTCAGATATCTGATTCCTATATACATCCTCTTCTGATGCTGTATCAAAAGAAATATCTACTGTGAATTTTGTCCCGGCACCTTGCGTGCTTTCTACCCGGATACTTCCTCCCATCAACTCAATCATGGATTTTACAATAGGAAGGCCCAGTCCTGTACCAGCGACCTTGTTCTCTGTGGTTGTATGCTCTCTGGAAAATTCTTCAAAGATATGTGGAAGATATTCCTCGCTCATGCCAATGCCTGTATCTTCACAAGTAAAAATAAACCGGGCTTTCCGGGGATCCTCTGAATCTTTCTCATATATCTTTACATGGACCGCATGCCCATCGGACGTGTACTTTATTGCATTGCTGATAATATTCAGCATTATCTCCTGAAGTTTCACTCTGTCACAAAAGATAAACGTATGATATACATCCAAATCTGCCGAATACTGCAGGTTCTTCTTCCTTATATCTTCCTCAAATACTGTGTTTACCGTATGAAACACTGCGTTTATATCCTCAGCTTTCAGCTGCAGCGTTGTAGTACCGCTTTCAATACGGGCTATCTCCAGAATCTGGTTAATGATCGTCATCAGCAGATTTCCGGAAGAACAGATTTTTCCCAGATATTCCTTTGCTTTTTCCTCGTTCTGAAGATTCTTTTCCAGTAATCCGGAAAAACCTATGATCGCATTCATCGGCGTCCGTATATCATGACTCATATTAAACAGAAATCGCGTTTTTGCTTCGTTTGCACTTTTCGCCAGCTCCGCTGCATTCTTAAGATCAACTGCATATTGTTTTTCTCTGTGCTTTTTGCTGGATATCTGATAATAAATTGTAACGACCAATAACGAAAATATATAAGAAGCGGCAATAGCGAGGAGCCAGTATGAAACCGGGATCCACCCATTCGAAGGCACAATATCAAAATACCATGTGTTATTCGGGATCTCACATTCTATCGTCAGGCTGTCTTCCGGCATATCGTCCTGACTCTGGGCAAAAATAACCTTATCTCCACTGCTTCTGTCATAAGACCAGATTTTATAACTGAAATCCGCCTCACTTAAGGATTGCAGATTTATGTCACTCATAAAACGGTCCCAGTCAATCACCTGGAGTACAAATCCCCAGAAACTACTCTCTCCGGAATCATCGATTCGATAAACCGGTTTAAAAAGTAATGCTCCGGTTCCTCCCTGCTTTAACTGATAGGGGCCGCCAAGTGTATACTCCCCGGTTTCCTTAGCCAGAGCTGCATCCTTTTTCCGTTCATGTTCCCCCAGTACATCCAGTCCAAGAGCCTCTGAATTTCCTTGCATAGGATAGATTTCGGTTATGATTCCTTCCGGTGCCAGCTCAAATGCCTTTACCACACCATCCTCATTTGGGATCTTTTCTGCCAGTTCTGAAAAAGTGTTTTCATCCATATCCGATCCATCAATGATATAATTTCCCAGAAGATCAGAAATCATTATATAATTGTCCAGCTTTGCCTTGACTCTCCTTATCGTACTTTGTGCCATATAAATTCCCGCTGCTTTTTTTTCTTTTTCCTGATATCGGATCATCTGGCTACACGCAAAAAATGCAAGCAGGAAAGAGAGAAGGCCAACAATATAGCAATATTTCTTAATATGTTTAGCAGCTGTACTATTTATTTTCATTGAATTTTCCTCATTATGTTTTCTTCCAACTGTTTTCGGATATCAGTTCAAAAATATAGCCCTATTAATGCCTGAAAATAAAAGGAGAACAGCCGATACATATTCGTTCCGATTCCGGCAGTTGCCGTTATACCTGTCGCTTTCAGCACATCCTGTATCATGGTCATTGCAAGATCTCTTGGTGTCATATTATAAGTATACAGATAACCCAGAATTTCTTTTACATATTGTATGTAGAACACATTATATTTTTAAAAACTCATAATCTGCTCTTCGTCAAGTCTTTTAAGAATTTCGCATGCCAACTTAACCGCATTATCAAAATCAGCATAAGCTGAAATCCCGTAATGTGTGTGCGCATAGCGAACCGGAACACCAATAACGATGACCGGAACTGCTTTTTCAGTCAGATGTATAACTGCACCATTGGTTGAACCAGCACTGCGAACTGCATCCTGAACCGGGATGCCAAGCTTTTCTGCCAGATCAAGCGCATATCTCTGGTAACGTGGATTGGTGATCATGCGTGAATCAATGTGACGAAGCATCGGGCCACGCTTAATAGCCGTCTGAACCATATACTGCTCAACGCACGTATCATCTGCCGGGCATCCTTCAAAAACAATTGCGATATCCGGCTTAATTACCTGTGCTGTCACAGTGGCACCACGTACACCAACTTCTTCCTGTGCTGCACAAGCGCCAACAATATCCACATTCAAATCCTGACCAGCCAGAGTATGCATGGTCTTAAGAATTGCCGCACATCCCAGACGACAGTCAAAGCTCTTGCCCACCATCAGATCTGTGGTTTCTGAATATGTAAATGTCACATCCGGCACTACCGGTTCACCGATACGAATACCGAACTTTTCAACCGCCTCTTCTTTAGAAACAGCGCCAACATCTACCGTGATATCTTTCATATCCAGAGGTGCTTTACGCTCCTGCTCTGTCATGAAATGCGGAGGCTTGCTGGCAGTAATACCTGGAATATATTCTCCAAATCGGTTACGGACCAAAACTTTATGAGCCGGAATATTGTGGTTCACCCAGCCTCCGATCTGAATGATGCGGAGAGTTCCATTCGGGCATATAGCCTGCACCATAAAACCAACCTCATCACTATGTGCATCAAGCTGAACAACCGGACGTTTGCCGTTATTTTCTTTACGGCGAATATATAGGTTGCGCATGCGATCTTCTGTAATTTCTCCGAGTCCTTCTGCATAAGGACGAATCGCTGCAACCACTTCATCTTCGAAGCCTGATGTACCGTTTGCATTTGAAATTGCTGCAATCATTTCCAACGTTGTTTTTTTATCCATTCTGACACCTCTTTATGAAAGTTTTACCTTCTTGAACTCAACATCTACTTATTTTTCTGACAATACAGAATTTTCGAGCCGCGCTTGATAAACCAAGTATAGTCTAGGCCAATATGATTGTCAACAAATCCAACCCGATGTGATAAATTGCTTTAAGTCAGCGAGATGGTGCCACTTTATCAGTCGGCCATTCCTGATCCAGAATCGTGCACAACTCCGATGCATTTAACATATGTTCATCATCGGTACGTTCCAGCAGGATTTCCATCAGATATAACGTACGGAGCTTCTGATCAAAAGAAGCCATCGTGGGCACCTCCACTTTCTGTCTCAACTTTTTCTAGTGAAACATTCTTTGTATCTGTTTTTACATTTACCACTCTTCACATTTAATATCACTTATCTGCTCGATTGGAATAACCGTTTGATCCGTCATAATGATGGTATGCTCGTATTCATCTATCTTTTTTACAATACCAGAGCACGTAACATAGGAGCCGCCGGCTTTTTTTGCATCGGGAACAAAATAGGTTATCGATACATTCTGTTCTATACCGATATTATTTCTGATTATGTTGATTTTTTCATTCAGCTGAGCAATCACTTCCTCGCTCAGTTCCAATCTTTCATCGGTTAATCTTGCTGTTTCTTTTATCGCAGCATCATGCCCGGTCAGGGCTGCAAAAGGAGCAAACTGCGCTGCCCGATCCCGAAGTGGCATTTGCGGATGATTCTTAGAGACCGGATGGGGTAAATTGATGATATCGTCATAAGAATTATTTTTCATCCTCTTTCAACTCCTTTACGCCTTGTGACCGCCAATCTGTTCATTTCTGTCCCTGGCGGTTGCACCTTCCTGAAGATTCATCCCCTTCAGCACAGCGTTTTTTCCAAATTTCTTTTTAATACTGAGCATTGCTTCCTGCATACGTTTTTCGCGATCCAGCGCGGCTTCTTCCTCTTCCTTCTTTTTCCTTTGCGCCTCATAATCTGTAAAAAGATCCATCTGCTCATACACTTCTTCTTTCTTTACAGAACTCTCATCCACAAGCCTATTCGCTGTAATATTGATTCTTCGGATAAGCAAATTTCGGTCAACGATCCTGTCATATAACTCTATTACTGCATCCGTTATTATTTTGGTTGAGGAAGTCTGCCGTTTCAGATTGGTCGTTCCATGTGCGTGTTTCGGAATTCTTCTTCCATAACGGTCGATCGTAACCTCTCCATGATACTGCTTTTTCCTGTCGGCATTGTTCAGATTCTCAATATCATAACCAACCGTCAACACAATCTGATCCGTTACAAGCTTCTTATCCACCAAATCCAAAACCATCTGGTCCGTCATCTCTTTGACGACTAATTTTGCTTTTTCAAAGTCATAAGGACAATGAAGTACCTGCCCGGAACAAACACTGTTCGTTTCCGGCTTATAAGCCTTGACCATTTCCATGGTACAGGGCTCATATCCCCAGGCATGATCGATCAGCAGCTCTGCATTAACGCCAAACAGCTTATATAACAGATCTTCGTTGTATAATTTATTCTCTTTTCCGATGGAACATCTTGCAATATCGCCCATTGTATAAAGCCCGTATTCTTCCAGCTTCTTTGCATATCCCTTTCCGACTCTCCAGAAATCAGTAAGCGGTCTGTGGCTCCAGAGTTTCCTTCGGTATGACATTTCATCCAGTTCTGCAATTCGAACACCGTCTTTATCTGCTTTAATATGCTTCGCCACGATATCCATCGCAATCTTACACAGATACATATTTGTTCCGATTCCTGCAGTTGCCGTTATACCTGTCGTTTTCAGCACGTCCTGTATCATGGTCATTGCAAGTTCTCTTGCTGTCATATTATAGGTATGCAGATAATTCGTTACATCCATAAATACTTCGTCAATCGAATACGGGAAAATATCTTCCGGCGCAATATATTTCAGATAAATGCTGTAAATTCTGGTGCTGTATTCCAGATAGAGAGCCATCCGGGGAGGGGCAACAATATAATCAATCTCCAGTGCCGGATTGCTATTTAATTCTGCGCTGTCATCAGAGGCTCCGATAAAAGTTCTGTTCGGCGCTTTCCACCTGCGGGCGCTGTTGGCTTCTTTTACTTTTTGAACAACTTCAAATAAACGAGCCCTTCCAGGTATCCCATAACACTTTAAAGCTGGAGATACCGCAAGACAGATGGTTTTTTCTGTTCTGCTTTTATCCGCAACCACAAGATTGGTCGTCAAAGGATCCCGATTTCGTTCTTTACATTCCACAGACGCATAGAATGACTTAAGATCGATTGCAATATAGGTTCTTTTCTTTTCCATCATTCTACACCTCCTGGTTCTCCTGTGTTTCGTTTCTAATTCTTTATTCTGACCGGAAATCTTTCTCATCATAATAATCCGCTCAAGTATTTCCTGCCTGAATTTTTCTACGTCATTCGTACGCTTGCGCACGCCTGCTGCCGCAGCATGTCCACCTCCGCAAAATGCCTGCAAAAGTTCATTTACATTAATCCATTTTCCATCAGATCGGAAGGAACACCGCCAGCGGTTTTCTTCTTCCTCATACATGGTAAAACCTAGCTGAAAATACAGGGATTGTGACTGTTTGTCCTTTTGGCAACTGTTTTTTTACTGTTCCTGGTGGCACCCTATATATTTTACCACCCCTTAAACACTGATACTTGGTAAGCTGCCACATTTTCCGGATTCTCCAACGCTTTTCTCCGCCATGCATTTGGTGAAATTCCCGTTATTTTCTTAAAATTACGCATAAATGTAGATATCACCGGGTATCCTACAGAATTAGACACTTTTTCTATGGAACATTTTTCTTTTGCGAGCATTTCACAGGCCTTCTTAATCCGAACCAGATTTAGATATTCTGATGGTGTAATATTAGCAGACTCTATAAAGATCCTCCGCATATGTGTCTCACTCAGATTACATGCCCTTGCAAAATCCTTTCCCCCGATGTCCTCCATATAATGTAATTCTATATAACTTATAATTTTACGTGTATAATCTGAAGTTTCCCGGGAATTATTCTAAAACTTTATGTTTTCATTATCTAAACGATCAAAAAACAGCACAAGATTAAACGCAAGCGTTGAAACAGTATATCTATAATTTGCTTGTCTCAGCTGTATTTCTTCTATTATCATCTGCATAAGTGCCGCAGCCTTCGTACTTCCAGCATTCTCCAAAACACTTATTTTCTTCGATAGATTCTGTTCAACATAAATATATTTTTCTGGAACATTTACAAAACCTCTTTTAAAATTTCTTCCACATCCACAAATAAATATTCCCATTTTTTACCACTTAATGCCATAACAGGAAGATCCTGAGAAATTTCATAATAACGGTATTCTGCCTTTTGCATTCTTCTTTCATTTCCTACCTTCCCAAAGCTTCAACAAATGAACTTGCCGCTCTTATTACTTTTTTGTTCAGAGAATAATAATGCCACTTGCCTTCCTTACGGTCATTTACAATCCCACAGTTAACCAATATTTTCATGTGATGTGATAAAGTAGGCTGCGTGATATTGAATTTATCCAGAATCTTACATCCGCATTTTTCTCCGTCTGACAGCATCTGAACAATCTCCAGTCTATTTGTATCTGATAATGCTTTACATATTAGTATCATATCCTTTGCTTCCATTTTCGCCGCCTCACATAGATAATCATCTATACATCAAATTACCATACGCATAGATGCTTGTCAATGTCCTAAAAAGCACAAAATCATAATAAAACTATCTCCATGACTTCCGATTTAATTTATCTATATCCAATGTCAAAACTCTAAACTATCTGCGTCCAAAAGGAAATACTTCATTCCCATGATGACAAATCCCTCATCATTTCTCCAAGGCTTTTTGCTGCCATTTACAATAACAACCTTCTTGAAAGAGTCCGGGATATTACGCAGAGAATTGAACTCCTGAGTCTGCTTTTCTTCTGAAGTCATGTCATAAGCAACCTGGATGTAGTATCTCTGATTGCCTTGGTTAACTACAAAATCAACTTCCAACTGCTTACGTACACGCTTGCCCTCTTTATCTTTATCAAAGATCTGCACAACACCCACATCAACATTGTAGCCACGAATCAGTAGCTCGTTATAAACAATGTTCTCCATGATATGAGTAGGCTCCTGTTGCCTGAAATTCAAACGGGCATTTCTCAGACCCAGATCGGTAAAGTAGTATTTCATATTTGCACCGATATACTTTCTGCCCTTAATATCGTATCGGCTTGCTTTAGAAATCAAAAACGCATCTGCCAAATAGTCGATATGATTGGAAATCGTTTTGTTTGTATAACTCATCTGACGCTCACTGGCAAAGGTATTAGCAATCTTTGAAGGGTTGGTCAGTGCACCGATTGCAGATGCAAGCACATCAACCAGAATGCCAATTTCATCCACATTTTGGATCTTGTTTCTTTCAATTACGTCCTTCAGATAAACATTTGCAAAGATATTTTTCAGGTAATCTGCCTTCTGTCGTTCGCTCTGTAAACCTACGACCTGCGGCAATCCTCCATAGGTCATGTAGTCATCCCATGCATCGTCGTAATCACCTTTATAGACAGAATAAAACTCTGCAAAAGAGAGGGGATAGATTCTGATCTCATCACCTCTGCCACGAAACTCGGTCACAATGTCGCTGGACAAGAACTTAGAATTGCTTCCGGTGACATACACATCAATGTTGCTCATGCGGAGCAGGCTATTCAGCACTTCCTCAAATCGTGGCATGAACTGTACTTCATCCAGAAGAAGATAATACTTATCATCATCCTTCATGGCATCTTTGATGTACTTAAAGCACACCTTGGGATCTCTTAATTCCTCATTCTCAATACCATCCAAGGCAATCTCAATAATATGATCGGCAGCAACACCATTCTCCTGTAAATATCTCTTGAAAATATTAAACAGCAAAAAAGATTTGCCGCATCTACGAATACCGGTAATCACCTTTATCATTCCATTATCTTTTCGCATGGTCAACTGCTGTAGATAAGCATCTCTTTTAATTTCTATCATTATATTCCTCAATTCCGTGCTTTTACACACTTTTTAGTAATAATATTCTATCATAGAACAATCTGAGCTTCAATATCTATTCCCATCTTATGTGTATCCGCACATTTTTATGTAATATAAGATAAATATCTTTTCATTTTTTTGATTGCAGTGTCAAAATCGACTACTAAATCATTTGTTTTGTCATACCACCGTCAATACAAATGTTTTCACCTGTGATAAAGCCTGCTTTTTCAGAGCAAAGGAACAATACCATATTGGCAATATCCATAGGATTTCCGACACGATGAACCGGCTGCTGCAGTGTAACTTTCTGTTTGCGGCTGACTCATACGGTCACGGGAAGATGAAATATTAACAATGGCAGCTCCTTCAGAGAAATATGGCTGAAATAGTTTTGCCAGATAAAATGGTGCCGTAACCGATACAAATACTCTGCTGTTTCCAAATTTACATTTTCCCGTTTAAAATGCTGGACTACATCACCAATATGAAATCTACATTCTTCCATTAGCTGCCTATCCTCCGATCTCTTACTTCCACGCTTTCCAGATATCCGGCTGATATCCAAGAGTGGATTGTTTTCCATTACGAACCACCGGTGTTTTAATCACCTGCGGGTTTTCCAGTACCTTCTCAAATTTATCTTCCTCTGCAATGTATTTAATAAGCGCAAGCAGATCCTTATCCTTGCCCTCCCAGTTGATCATATTTTCCAGTCCACCATTTGCCTGGGCAACCGAATTAAATTCGCCCTTACTCATGCCCTTTTCTTTCATATCAATAAACTGAAACTTAATCCCACGTTCTTTAAAGAAACGTTCTGCTTTCTTTGTATCATTACACTTCTTTGTTCCAAAAATCTGTATATTCAAATTATTTCTCCTTGTCCATCGCCATATGTATCATTTTGTAAAGCGGACATTCCAGGTCCGCATTCAGTTATATTATCTTTCCAGACAAATGATCAATTTCATGCTGGCAGATCTGAGCCGTCCATCCGGACAGCTTCTGCCGCTGTTTTTTCCAGTTGAAATCATAATACTCTACTTCTATTTCCTGGTACCGGGTCGTCTTACGAACACCATCTAAGGATAAACAGCCTTCTTCTGTCTCATACATGTCACGTTTTGAAACAATCACCGGATTGAACATCACAACATCTATGAAGCCCATATTTACAATGATGATATTCTTCTTTACACCAATCATGTTTGCCGCCATACCCACACAACGCTCCCGGTTCGCCTGCAGCGTATCCTGCAGGTCTTTTCCAACTTGGATATCTGCTTTCGTGGCCGGTTCGGATGGTTGGCCTAAAAAGAAAACGTCTCTTACAATTTGCTTTACCATTTACTTTCTCCCTGTAGCTTTCATTCTGCTTTTTCCAATTTATTATTTACATCGAGACAAACTTTGTCTCCTTCATTGATATTACGCTCATAGAGCTTGGCATCCTCTGCTTTTACTGTCACTTCTTTTCCAGAAGAATCCACAAGAGTCACTAGTGCCATGACTGGTGCATCATCCAGTCGTTCTTCACAACCAAAATCCAGGTCTTCATCGATTCGTTTTACTGTATACATCATACTTTAATTCCTCTTGAGATAATATTAAGAATCAGTATTCTACATACCTTTTCCGACTTTCCACCACTTCATCTTCCGTTACAGCCATCCTTACATTGCCATCGTTATAAAATCCATATAAAATAGACAAGAGGTACAATTTAAACCTCTTGTTCATTATTATACCTTACATGTAATAAATTGTCATAAATAACTTTCCGTATTTTGTTGCTTTCCTTGTTTCTTCCCATCAGCCAAAGCAAATAGCCGAGACCCTAATCAGCCTCAGCTATTCTAAACTATATCATTCAGTTTCAAAAATCAAACTCATCCGGATCCAGTCCTGCATCTTCCAAAACTTCTCTTCTTTCATCCGGATCCATAAATTCCAACTCATCATAATCCAGCCCTGCATCCGCAAAAGTATCGATCTCATCGTCGTCATCAAAGATACTTTTTTCATCATCCTTCATCATTTCGTCCATGAACTGAAACTGTGCAGCACGTTCCCAACTATCCAATTTCCCGTCTCTGTTAAAATCAAACATCTTATCAAATCCAAACATGATTTTTCCTCCCTTAATCTTCCATAAACTCGAAATACTCTTGCTCACTGGCAAATAAAATGTATTTGCCTTCTACATATCCCATATATCCGTTGCTTGTGTCATAACCTTTCATTTGCCAGTCCTCCTTGGATTTTTCTTCTTTTTTGATGTTATCATCTTACAATAAATGGCTGTACAAAAATCCCGACAACCAACCGGCTAAACTTCCTTGAGCATTCTTTGATATAAACCCTAAAATGATAATTTTACAAAGTCTATTACTTGTTGTTAGTTCATAATTTATGTATAATAAAATTCATATAAGAAATACACGCTCAGCATGCAGCCTGGAACATAGATGCTCTGCATGTTTGGCGATATACGGGGAGGAAATTCTCATGGGTAAACAATCCACCAGGGAAAACAAAACAATTTACCAGCTTTACCGAGAAGCGGCAGGACTTACAAGAGCAGAGGCCAGTGAAAAAATGGATGCTGTCTCTGATTCAAAAATTGAAAAATTTGAATATGAAACACAAGAACCTACGCCTTATGATATCCTCCAAATGGCAGATGCCTATAAAAGACCAGATCTTTGCAATTATTATTGCTCTCACAAATGCGAAATCGGCCATCGTTATGTTCCAGAAGTAGAAGTGACCGATCTGTCAAATATCATTTTGGAGACAATTGCCAGTCTGAATGAAATCAATCCTCTTACCGGTCGTCTGATCCAGATTGCCCGTGACGGTAAGATCAGCGATGATGAAATGAAAGATTTTGCTTATATTAGTAAAAAACTTGATGAAATTTCTTTAGCCATAGACTCTTTGAATCTTTGGGTAGATAAGACAGCCGGAGAACAGGGGCTTAATCTTGAGCTCTTAAATGCCGAAAAAGAAAAATTAAAATAAGCCATAACTCGACGAAAGGCAATGAACCATTTCTGACTCATTGCCTTTTACATTACATACGCTGTAATTGATTGACGATACTTTCTGTTCTTCGAATAGCTTCTTCTACCTGTCTTTTTGCATTATTGATTCGATCCTGGACCACCCAGTCCACAACAAAGCCATCAAAGAAATAATCCGCAAAAGAAAGAAAATCTCCAGTATCGATATTCAAGTTACATACCATATTTACATCATTTAATTCCCTGCTGAAATTACGAAGATCATACTTTGCCTGTTCCATATTCCGTTTGGCCTGATCCATTTTAGAATGTTTTAACATCGTAGTGAAAAAGCCGCCGCCAAACATATCTACCAGGTCCCAGTTCTTTGCACTGTTTAAATTTTCTTTTGCTGCCTGAAGACTGTTCAAAGCTCTGCGCCCAGCTTCAATTGCTTCTCTCTTTTCTTTTTCAATATCATATCCCATTCGTTTTCTCCTCCTGATTCATTATGAATGTGACGTCACCAAAGCTATAATGCCACCGACAATCAATAATGGAAAAGCAATGTACATCAGTCCACCTACAACCATACCAATCAATATCACCGGGAAGAAAATAACTGTGCAAAGTAGTTTCATAATTCCCCAGGATGCTCTTAACCCAAAAACAAAAAATTTTCCGACAAACCAAATTATACAAATTGTAAATAATAACGATAACATTTTTTTCTCCTTCTGAAACTCATTTTGATATGTGTCTTTCATTTTTTCTGTTCTTTTTCTGATAAATATTCAGATGTGTTCTTTATACCAAGCTTATTACTGAATGCCGAATTTTTCTCCATTTTTTCTATTATCCGTACTAATCGAATTCTATGCACTGCTTCCATCTGATCACCCCATTTATATTCTGCTTTTTTGTTGATATTGTCACTATAACAAATTTATTTTTCACAATACACATCCCCCTTATCCAATGTCTAATATTCTTTTGTAATTTCCTCTGCTATCTCATATATCTCTTTAAATTTTTCTAAGTCCTCCGGCGATCTGATCAGCATGATTTCTTCTATTTTTCCGGTCCGTATATCTTTGAACCCTGCTACTTCTTCTCCGGTACAAATGCTTGCACGAATAACAGGTTTCATATGTTCTCGGTCATATGTTTTTTTCACGATTTTCTTTTTGAATATCCCCATGCTTCATCCTCCGAATAATTACTGTAACAAGATCAACTATTTAATTCCTAGAACATTTTTCTGCATCAATCGCAAGTACAAACATCAGCGCATCCAACGCATTTCCTGGATTCTGAACATCAATAACATATGTATCAGTCATATGAAACAGTTCTTTACTGACCCGGGCGATTGAATAACCGCTTCGATCAAGAATGCTATAGTCCCATTCCATAATGGTTCCATCAATATGCCATCCATTGTAATCAATATTATAATGTGGCGTCAGGAATGAGAATTCTTTGCTCAGGCATCCGATATAACTGCCGTTTTTATAAATCTCAAATTTAGGAAGAAAAGTAAGTACTTTCTGAACAACCATTCCTACTTCATTTCCATAGGCATCATAAATTACAAGTTTATGTCCCCAGGACAACTGACCTTTTACTACATAAACAGTGTTTCCTGCTTCATCATAGATATCATAGCTGTCAAACCATGAAAACAACCTTTGTTTAAATAATAGCTTCATAACTTTTCACCGCTCTCTCCAACAGATATAATTGGTTCTTTATAAGTACCATAATACCATGCCGGAACACCTTAAAAAATATGTAAATTGAAGAATTAACCCATCTTATTTCACAGATTATGATAAAACATATATTTCCAGCTATAAATCGCTACTTGTTCCAAAAAAGTTACAAAAAAGACCATCTACTGTTTGTTTACGGTAAATGATCTTTTCATTGCAATGTTCAGTTTATATCATATTGAACCGCTTGGATTATACTCGTTTATAGATAATTGGTTCATCATATCCAAAAGTTTTCTTTCCATTAACTTCCATGCTTTCAGATACCTCCAGACAACTATCAGAAAACTTTTCCCAAAGCTTAAATGTCATTACCGGTGAAAACTGGCTTGTACTGCCTCCTTCCCAGATTCCATCTTTTTTATGATAGAGCGCCGGAGTGAATTTTTCAGATTTTTTCAATTCAGTGTAGTCAGCATTTTTCATAGAATCATATGAAAACGTACTTTTCTCTTCTCCTTCTGGTATTTCATAAGAATATAACACAATTCCATCTTCTTTCTCTGTAATAAGGAAAAGATGCGGGGAAGCATGGCGTTTACCATTTGTCTCATAGTAGCTTTCTTCAACAACAAATTTACCATTAAAATCTTTAGGAAGGTTCGAAATTTTCTCATTACAGATTGTATTAATGTGTTCTGCATAAGGATATGTTTTCCCTTCTCTCTGCATATTATCAAACTGCTCTTTGTTATTAAAGTGTCCCGTCATCATATTAATAAAATTATCGAGCTTCATCATGCTTTTTACCTCCAAATTCCAATTGCACTTCAAATCGTTTTCTTCATTCTATCACAACATCTATTATTCCGCCATCAGTCTTTCGAACCAAGTATCCATAACAATGATGAACTGGTCGGCACCTTGCCATTCTTGCAGCAAACATTCAAAAACTATATAACAAAGGGCATGAGTGATTTTTGTTTTCTCCATCAAACTGGAATCTGGTTGTATCAAATTTTGCAGATATAGTCTTATAATTCCCATTATTGCTTTCACTGTATCACCCCACTCTTCAACATTTACATCAAATTGCCAGACATGCGGTTTTGCATCCAGCGGTTCAGCTAACTTGACGCTTTTACAAAATATGCTTCCGCAATATATACGTCTATTAGGGCTGACCCCAAGGCTCTTATAAATAAAAATCCGGTCTTCTAAGCTGTGTATACGGTTTTGCATTTCTTATTTTTAAGGATTCCTGCATATCTATGTCTACATATAAAATCTGTTCCGTATCGTCTGCTTTTGCGAGATGACAGGTAACACCAATAAAGATGGTTGACTTTATAATATATTCTTTTTATAATTATTTCATAAAAAGGGTGCAGCGTGGCACATAGACAGGAATGTCTGTGTGCTTTTTTTACTTTATTCTTGGGTTATGGAGGGAAAATATGGCAGCTTTTGGGAGAATCTGTTCGGGAATTCCGGATATGGATCAGGCACTGGATAATATCCGGCTGGGGGATAATGTGGTCTGGAGAGTTTCAAATCTCCAGGAATTCAGGTATTTCTGCGAACCTTATATAGAGCAGGCAATCAAGGACAATAGAAGAATTGTATATTTTCGATTTGCCAGTCATGAGCCGCTGGTAAAAGAATGTCCACAGGTAGAACGTATAGAAATTCCCTTATCACACAGGTTTGAGGATTTTACTGTGAAAATACATAAAATCATTGAAAAAGAAGGTTTTGATGTATTTTATGTATTTGACTGTCTTTCAGAACTTCAGACAGCCTGGGCAACAGACCTTATGATGGGAAACTTCTTTCGTGTTACGTGTCCGTTCCTTTTTACACTGGATACAGTTGCATTTTTTCCGATTATCAGGGGAAAACATTCTTTTCATGCAGTAAAGAAAATATTAAATACTACACAGTTGCTTCTGGATGTCTATTCTGACAGGAGAAACACATACGTCCGTCCTGCAAAAGTGTGGAACAGAGATTCGGAAACCATGTTTCGACCACATATTTATAACAGAGAAACAGGTGCATTCCGTCCGATCCTGGATGGAGTACAGTCCAGCCGTTTTTATCAGGTTCTTGACAAATTTCAGAGAACAGGTGAAGAGCAGTTTACAGATTCCTGGAATCGGTTTTTCAACACAGCAAAAATGTTATATGACAATCATATGAATACAGATGATGCCTGTAATACCATGTGTAATATTATGATGACCAGAGATGAAAAGATGCGTTTCATGGTGAAAAAGCACTTTACGCCACAGGATTATTTTAATGTTCGAAATCATATGATCGGAACAGGTATGATTGGTGGAAAAGCATGTGGAATGCTGCTTTCCAGAGCAATTGTCCGAAATCTGGCACCGGACATTGATGAGGTGCTTGAACCTCATGATTCCTTTTTTATTGGATCTGATGTTTATTATACTTACATTGTAGATAATGGATTCTGGGATATCCGTGTTCGTCAGAGAGAGGAAGAGGAATACTTTTCGCTGGCAGAAGAATTTGCACAGAAACTAAAAAATGGTGTCTTTTCGGAAGAAATGCAAAATCAGTTTCTGCATATTCTGGAATACTATGGACAGGATCCTTTTATAGTACGCTCCAGCAGTATTCTCGAGGATGGTTTCGGCAATGCATTTGCAGGAAAATATGAGTCAGTTTTCTGCGCCAACAGGGGAACTCTGGAAGAGCGCCTTCTGGAGTTTGAAAACGCAATAAGGACTGTATATGCCAGTTCCATGAGTCTGTCGGCACTGGATTACAGAAAGCGGAGAGGACTTGACAAACGGGATGAACAGATGGCACTTCTTGTACAGCGCGTTTCTGGCTCTTACTATGGATCTTATTATATGCCATGTGCAGCGGGAGTTGGGTACTCTTACAGCCCTTATAAGTTTTTAGAGCAGATCGATCCAAAAGCAGGAATGCTGAGGCTGGTTATGGGTCTTGGAACAGCAGCAGTGGACCGCACGGAAGGTTCTTATCCCCGGCTTGTCAGTCTGGATATGCCACAGGCAACAAGCTGTACAACCATTGCAGAGAAACATCAGTTTTCGCAGCGAAAAGTAGAAGCAGTGGATACCTCAGGACACTGCGTGAGACAAATGTATCTGGATCAGATCGAAGGATTCCTTCCGGAATACCTTGCTAATATTCTTCTGGATCATGATTTTGACGCAGAAAGATCATTCAGGGAGAGGGGAATAAACAGATCCGTTCGTTTTATTGCGTGCAGTGGTATAGTAAAGAATCAGATTCTGATGAAGCAGATACAGGATATTATGCAGCTGCTCCAGAAAGAATATGAATATCCGGTTGATATCGAATTTACGGTGAACCTTTCAGAAACAGGAGAATATTCCATAAACCTGTTGCAGTGCCGGCCACTGAAGGTGTTTAAGGATATCGGAAAAGCACAGATTCCGGAGGATATTGCAGAAGAAAAAATAATTCTGGAGAATGTGCATTCTTCGATGGGACTGTCCAGAAATGTGAAAATCGATCACATTGTTCTGGTTGATCCGATTGCATACTATAATATGCCGTATGCCCAAAAGCCAAACGTGGCGAAACTGATCGGAACAATAAACTGGAAATACAAAGGAAAAAATAAGCATATGCTTCTTATGGTTCCGGGGCGTATAGGTACATCTTCTCCGGAACTTGGTGTTCCGACAACATTTGCAGATATCAGTGAATTTGAAGCAATCTGTGAGATAGAAGAGAAAAAAGCGGGATATAATCCGGAACTTTCGTATGGAAGCCATATTTTTCAGGATCTGGTAGAAGCAGAGATATTGTACACCGCAGTATTTGCCAATGAAAAAACGTTACGGTTTGCACCGGAAAAACTGGCAGAATATCCTGATATTGTAAGCCTGTTTACGGAGGATCCTGAGTTGAAGCAGGTTGTTCATGTGTATGATATGAGCAAAGTATCATGCGAACTGTGTAATGATCTGCAGAACGAAAGACTGGTACTTTATCAGCAGTAAAATGTAAAGGGGCTGTCGCACTAAAGGAAAATTAGTGCGACAGCCCCTTTACATTTTATAAATGATGACTACCATTACCTGACATCTTACAGTAATGATTATTGGGTTTTCTTATTAGATCTACATCTATTATACCGTGCTTGCGGCCAACTGTCGATAACAAATTGACCGCAACTCTCTTAATTATAAATATATGTATTTAATAATGAAAAATTTCAATCATTTTATATTTACATAAGAGCGAATTGCGTTAGCTGGAAATTGATCATTTTGAATGGAATTTCATGTCACGAACGTGATTAGAAAACAAGAAAAGCGTTCGTTGTCAGCTAATCCAGCTAACATTTTCGAACGCTTTGAAGCCCGTCGCCAAGAGGATTTGAACCTCCGACCCCTCGCTTAGGAGCTTGAGATACCACTGAAAACATATATAATTCTTAGTAAAGTTAAGTCAAGGAAATCCTTGATTTTCCTAACTATTCTGTTACTCCTCGTCAAAATAAGAAAACCTGTTTTCATCTCTGTAAAGCACCTTTCGGTGCTCGTCCGGTGCTCGGAGCACCCGGAGGATATAACCATTCCGTTCCATCGAGTTCACTCAGTTGGCCACCATTACGATTCAGCTTCGTAACAATGATCACTTGGTTTTCTTATTAGATTAACTATATTATAACGTGCTGTAGGTCGGATGTCGATGATTTTTTGACCATATTTATTGTTTTATATGTTACTTCTCTATTAGTTCTGCAAACTTGAAGTTATCTATTTCTCCTCTTCGTTAAGACCTAGTTCATTACATATTACTTGCTATCCATCATACCTTATTCTTTCTACCAGCGTTTCCTTTTTCAGATTACTGCTTAAAACGCAGGAAAGTACAATCTGCAACAGACCGACCAAAAAAATCATAATAAAAATTGGTACGATTGGAACATGATAGATATTCATTCCAAATATTCCATTATGTTTTGCATAGGAAAAAAGTGCATAGCCGAGCGGCAGACCAATGATCAAAGCTACGCATATGGTACCAACCGTAAACATCAGTCCCTGTAACTGCAGGCATAAATTTAATTGTTTATTTGTCATACCCACAGCCTGTAATATACCATATTCCTGCTTTTTTGTCGTAATATTCATGATCATGGTATTCGCCATATTCATAAACCCGATGAGTCCTACAATAGCCATAAACAGATAACAGCCAAGCTTCATCATGCTGCTTGCAAATTCGGCAGATTGTAACTGCGCATGATAAGTATCCATTTTTATATTCGAAGTATTAGAAATCAAAGTATTCAGACTTTGTTCTACAGATGCCACATCTTTTTTATCACAGTCCACCCACAGATAGCCATAGGCTGTTCCTCTCGGATTCATGGAACGATATACACCTTCCGGAATGACAAGATAAGTGTCCGCACTTACAAAAGATCCTGCAATCTTTCCCTGATAGATATAGGTTCCACTTCCATTCTCAAAGTCAAATGCAATGGATTCACCCGGAGCATATCCATCTTGTTCCATCCACGTTGACCAGCCAAAGAAAATATCACCATTCTTTACCGCCTGATCATAGTCCATAGAGCCAATATCTCCTTCTTGGCGCATAAAATCAAAATCCTTTTTACTCACAATAGTAGCCGGAAATCTTGTTCCGTTCAGATTTACAGAGACAATCTCTCTCGTCATGACATCTGTTACTCCCGGAATGCTTTTGATTTCTTCAATCAGCGAATCATTCAATGGATCATCCGTCAGAATCGTATCCAGATTATTTTCCGGATATCTTTCATCATACTCAGCAGAATAGTCAAGCTGCAGTTCAAATTGTCCATGATTAACGGAAAGACGTGCTTCATGCTCCGTGTCAATATTTCCCACATAATTAGAGATAATCACAAACAATACGCAAGAAAAACCCATTGTGATGATAGTACCAATAGTTCTTTTGGGATTACCCGTTACATTTGCCATTGCCATAGAAAACACGGTGACATTTTTTCTGCCATTTCGTTTTCCTTTTTTTTGTGTTTCTACATCTTCTAAATACCGTGTTGCTTCGATAGGTGAAATCCGTGAAACAATTTTCATTGGTTTACGCAGTGCCAAAGCAACGGTAAGAAATGATACGAAAATACAGAGAAGCATAACAGGCAGGGAAAACAGAGGCACCTGCTGATTTTGAACTCCCATAGAGCCAGTTCCGGTTGATACAAGGTTCCCCTGTTCTACCAGCCAGTTAAAACCGCATTTTGCAATCAGAAAGCCCAAAAGCAATCCAACTGGTATTGAAAAAAATGTCAAAAAAATGCCCTCTCTGAAGATCAGTTGTTTCATCTGCTTTTTTGTCGCTCCCAGAGCCTTGATTTTTCCATACTCCTGTATCTTGTTGGCAATACCGACCTGAAAAATATTATAAATGACCACAACAGAGAAAAGTACAATTGCAAGAATCAAACCCCCGCATACCGCAATCGTTTCATAACTCGGCTGCAAGACCCATTGCAAATAGAGATCATTGACTATAACGTTTTTTTCTTCGATCCCACAAGCTGCTGCAATCTGCTTTATAACCGAATCAATATTATTCATAGATACATTTGCAGAATCATTTAAAGTAAAATAAATATTATACTGTCTGTCATTCTCTGCGACGTGCTCATCATAAAACTCCTGTGACCCGAAAGCAACATAAGATGCCTCGATGGTATACTCATCCCGATCATATAGGATTCCGCTGACAACAAATTCTTCCGGCTTATATTCTGACTGCATCCCTGCGCGGTAATCCAGTGTAACCGTATCTCCGATCTTTACATCACCATACCCCATTGCACGAAAAAATGCTCTTCCTGCGGCAATTTCCTGCGTTCCCCCCGGATACTTTCCTTCCTTTAACTCATATTCCTTATTATAGGGAAGCATTTTTCTTGCAGTCTCATCCATGCAGACAAACCCGCCTTTTTCATTGCCTTTTATGATACCTTCGGTGCACATAGTGCCTGTAGCATCTATTTCCGCACGGCGGTTTACTTCTTTTAACTGCGATCCGTCTGCGGAAACAAACAGACCATAATTGCTTCCATATGATCCTGCCGCCTGACTTTTCTGTAAATGAATTCCCCCATTTCCCACAGTACTGATGATAACAAGCAGCATCGTGGTCAGACAGATTGCCATCATGATCAGTATACTTCTTGTCCTGTTCCTTTTGTCATTGCTATATGCAATCCTGCTTATTGTCTTCATCTGAAATCCACCACCTGTCCGTCCTCAATCACCAGAATACGGTCAGCGACCTGTGCAATTTCGTCATCATGGGTAATCATTACAATTGTCTGTCCATATTTTTTTGCTGTCATCTTAAGCAGAGCGATTACTTCATCACTGGTCTTAGAATCAAGATTTCCTGTCGGCTCATCTGCAAATATAATTTCCGGACGATTCACCAGTGCTCTTGCAATCGCTACTCTCTGCTGCTGTCCTCCGGATAACTGATTTGGCAGATTATAAATCCGGTTTTCAATCCCCAGAGTTGCAATAATATCATTTACATACGCTTCATCCACTTTTCTTCCATCCAGCCCCAGTGGCAGTACAATATTTTCCCAGACATTAACAGATGAAACCAGATTAAATGCCTGAAAAACAAATCCGATTTTTCTTCTGCGGAAAACAGCAAGGGCATCTTCCTTCATCCTGTATAAATCTTTCCCTGCTAAAGTAACACTGCCTTTTGTCGGGGTATCAAGGCCTCCAAGCATATGAAGTAATGTACTTTTACCGGAACCTGACTTTCCAACAATTGCAACAAATTCTCCCTGCTCAATCTGAATGTCCACCTGATTGACCGCTTTGACCTGATTCTCACCTGCGCCATAAAACTTACAAAGCTGCTTGGTTTCTAATATCACACTCATGTGTTGCCTCCCTTTCAATTCTGTAAAGCGTACCTTTTCAGCACGCTTTCTTTGCCTGTTTATATATTTGGTCATTTTTCAACCTACATCCAAATTGTATCAGGACAATCTTTCATTTCACTTTCAAAAAACGAGCAGAAGTCTTACAGAATTGTAAGATTTCTGCCCACTTAAAATTTAACCAACATATGGTAATTGAATCACAAACGTGCTTCCTTTTTTCTTTTTGCCGGAGGTTACCATGATTGTACCTCCGTGTTTTTCGATAATTTCTCTCGATAGAAAAAGTCCGATTCCTGTACCACTCTTTTCCATGACCTCCTTGGAACTTCCTCTGTAAAATCGTTGAAAAATTTTGTGATACTCATTCTGCGGAATACCAATTCCCTGATCCTCAATTTCCATTCTTACAAGATAGTTTCTTTTTTGTAACCGAATAAATATTTTTGAACCACACGGACTGTACTTGACCGCATTATCCAGAACGTTGATCACAGCTTCACCAAGCCACCTTTTATCCTGCATAATCGTGCATGTTTCCAGCTCTTTTTCATAGTCAAAAACGAATTCAATTTCTTTCTCATCCGCTTTTGGATAAGTACAGTTCACAGCAGATATGACAGTATCCATAAGCGGAAGTTTTTTCTTATTAATCTGAATCAGTCCAGTTTCCATCTTGGATATTTCAAGAAGCGACTGCAATAATGTCTCCAGTCCATCCAGAGCACTCCGACAACGGATACGAAACTCCTCCTGTTCTGTGGCACTTAAGTCATTCTGCATCAGCACACTAAAACATGTATCCAAAGCTGCAACCGGTGTCTTTAACTGGTGAGAAATATCAGAAACCATTTCTTTCGTGTTCTCCTTTTCTGCCCTTGCTTCTTCCTTTATCAACTGAATATGATGTCCGATTGCTTCAAGCTGGTCATTCAATTTTTCCAGTTCTGCATGATTTTCCGTTTTCAGTAAATCATCAAATTTATTTTCACGGAATCTGATCAGAATTTCTTCCAACTGGTCTAAAATTTTCTGATGACACGCATCTTCTTTTTTCTTCCAATAAAGTAAAAAAGTCAAAAGAAGCACGCATATCACAGTGCTTACAGCACCGGTCACCATAACCTGATGCCGGAATTGCGAATAAAATGCATTCCCTTTATTCCCCCAGTATCCATATTGCTCCAATAATCGCCTTCCCTGTTCGTTGGTTTCAATATCCTTATCCTTAAGCAATTCCGAAACAGCATCCAGCCCGGAAAATTCTTCCTTTGCAGCAATCTCTGTCATAAGATTCATTTTATATTTATAATCTTCATAAAACACATACGTGGTAAAGCAATTTAATATTGCAAACAATAATATGACAGGTAATACCAAGGAGAGCACTACTGTAATCTTCTTGCGATATCTCTTTGTCACTGCCTTACCTCCTGATTCCATATATACCCAAGACCTCTGATATTCTTTATATAGACCGGTGCAGCCGGATTGTCTTCGATTTTCTCACGGAGTCTTCTGATATTGACAGCGATTGTATTTTCATCCACAAAATCCCCTTCCAGATCAAACACATTTTCCAATATTTGTATTTTTGAAAGAATCTGTTTCGGATTCTGAAGAAAAAAAGTCAGCATTTTCAACTCCGTTTTTGTCAGACTGATTTCACGACTCTTTATCAGGACTTTCATTTCTCCTGCGATAAATACGATATCTCCCGAAATCATCTTTCCGGCTTCCGTTTTCTCCTGTCTGCGGCGGAAATGTGCTTCTATTTTCAAAAGAAGTACCGAAAGACTAAACGGCTTTGTAATATAATCATCTGCCCCTGCTTCATATCCCATGACCTGATCCATCTCTTGATCTAGTGCTGTAAGACAAATAATGTATGTATTATAATTGCATCTCATCCACCTTACAAATTCCAGTCCATTCCCATCCGGGAGATTCACATCACAAATGGTAACATCCACATTATTATCACTTGCAATTCTTTTCGCTTTTTTCACTGATTCTGCTGAAAAAACCTCATATCCGGATTTTTTCAGTGAAAATGTAATTCCACGATTTAAATTTTCATCATCTTCAACCACGAGTATACCTGGCATAGCATATCACCTCTCTTTATTAACTATTTTTCCTCTTCGTTACATATTTGTTCTGCCTCAATATCCTCGGTAGTGACTTTCCCTGTAATATCCCTATAGGCTTCTTTTATTCCATTTTTGACCGCCCACTTAATTATAAAATATAATGCAAGTAAGACGATTAGTGCTGTGCCAAAACTAATTCCTAATTCTTCAAACATTTCATTACCTCTGTCAATTCCGATTTGCACTTCAAATCGTTTTCTTTATTCTATCATAGCTTCTATTATTCCGCCATCAGTCTTTCGAACCAGGTATCCATGACAATGATAAACTGGCCTGCTCCTGGCAATTCTTGCAGCATTTCGTCAAGAGTTTTCTGTTTCACATATTTCTGCACATACACCCAACAGGCAATGCTACTGACTTCTGATACAATGTCAGCTATGGTTTTGCGCATAAGCTCTTCAAATAGAATTGAATACTGTTTCAGCTAATTTATTTTTGCAGGTTTGGGAGAGATTGTTTCTTTTCCCGCCTTTTCTCTGATTTACATCTCCGAATAAGGGGTGACAACAGGGCGGAACCCAAATGTTAGTTGGAAATTGATCATTTTGAATGGATTTTCATGTCACGAACGTGATTAGAAAATAAATAAAGCGTTCGTTGTCAGCTAATCCAGCTAACATTTTCGAACGCTTTGAAGCCCGTCGCCAAGAGGATTTGAACCTCCGACCCCTCGCTTAGGAGCAACTTTTATGCAGGTTCAGACTAGTCCAACAGAGACAACCTATTCATTTATAAGTCTAGTAAAAAAGCGCCTTCCCAGACTATTTCTGTTCATATAAGATCATTGAAAATTATTCCGGATTTTTACATTTTCTGAGAAAATGATTGTACGCTTCTAATATAAAGCGCCAACTCCATCTATAATTTTTCAAATCATAAAATCCAACTATCCTGCCCATTTAAAAGCGGGAAATGAAATGTGTGATACACTATTTTCTTTGTCAGATTTCTTCTAAATTATACATCAGATACTGCCATTTACGCAAGATGCTTTGACCACTATTTTACCTCTTTTTTCTCACATGCTCTGATTTGATCTCATATATAAAACCAGCAGAGATTTTGCTCTCCACCGGTCTGCTTTTATCCTAATTATGTTCCCCTTGCATTGATTTTGCTAATGATGTCAGACAGGGATAGTCCACAGCTGGAAATTAGTTTTTTTCTTCTCTGTCCTGTGTTTTGCGGAGAGATGTTACCATATCAATCTCGCCATCTTCAAGCATCTGCTGCATATCATCCCAGCTCTGATCGTATCCGACATATTCGTAATCTACATCCCAATAACAGGCCATCAACCGAAGGAAATCATAGCCATAACCGCTGCGGTTCCCCTCTTCATCCATCATGTGATAACCATCCATGGCAAAGAAACCGACTTTGACAGTTTCATGCTGCGAACTGTCCTCGGCCGCATATGCAGTCAGGGGAAAAAATATCATACACACGCATACAAAAAACAGTAACACTGCCACATATTTCTTTGCTCTCGAAATCATATTAAATCTCCTGTCTGTCAAATATATTTCTCTATACATCTCCTTGTCAATCTCCTGGTTTAATAAATTTTCACCTGTCCCTACTGCTTCTCAATTCTTCGCATATAGTCTGTTTGATTGTTTTATCATCTAATGGCTTTGCAAGATGTGCGTTCATTCCTGCTTCCATACACTTTTCTGCATCTTCCCTAAATGCATTTGCAGTCATAGCAATAATAGGGATTGTTTTTGCATCCTGCCGTTCTAGGGATCTTATTGTTTTTGTGGCAGTAAGCCCATCCATCACCGGCATCATGACATCCATTAGAATAACATCGTATGTTCCTGATTCGCAGGCTTCAAAGTGCTGAACAGCTTCTAACCCATTTTTCACTGTTTCTACTTTAGCCCCATTTTCCGTCAGTATAAATTCTGCTATTTCCGCATTCAGCTCATTATCTTCAACCAATAATATCCGGACACCTGATATATCTGCATTGAAATCTTCTTTTTCTTCCGGTCGTGCATTCGTATCAATTTCAAATGGAAGTACTACAGTAAAACAGCTTCCTTCACCCAGCTTACTTTCAACTGTTATGGTTCCGCCCATCTTTTCTACAAGTTGTTTCACAATAGGCATTCCCAGACCTGTCCCATTATAATCAGAACGTGGGGAATTATCTGCCTGTACAAATGGAGTAAACAATTCATTTTTTATAAATTCTTCTGACATTCCAATTCCAATGCTAGCAATATAGTGTCAACTTAAGCCAGTTATATTGGCTCATCTGTTCCTTGAAAACTAAATAGTAAAAATA